>JAQCHM010000291.1 GCA_027730885.1 Actinomycetota bacterium
GTGCCCTCGCACCCTCAGGTACTCTTTTCCCATGACCAGCACCGAATCCGTCTCGACCGGCCGTGACACCGAAGCCGACACGACGGTGGCTCTCCGCTCCAACCCGCACACGCCCCTGGGCGTCAATCACCTGGTGCTGAACGTCCGCAACATGGACGAATCGCACCGCTTCTGGTGTGACCTGCTCGGCTTCAAACAGGTCGGTGAACTCGAACAGACCGGTCGCCGCGTCGGCATCGTGATGCGGTTCTATTCGGGCGTCGTCGGCGACGTGAACCATCACGATCTGGCGTTGGTCGAGTCGCCGTCTCTTCCGGCACCGAGCGAAGAGTGGGGGATGTTCGCGGCCCAGAACGCCATCAACCACATTGCGATCACCTACGCCGACCGCCAGGCGTGGATGGAGCAGGTCAAGTTCCTGGTCGACCACGGGGCCAAGGTCGCTCGCCGGGTCGATCACGGGATGACCCACAGCATCTACATCAGTGACCCGAACGGTTACGGCGTCGAGGTGTTGTACGAGTTGCCCGAGGAAGTCTGGAACCACGACATCAACGGGGCGCTCAACTACGCGGTCGACTTCCCGACCGATCAGCTCGTCGACACCACCGACTATGAGACCGACTTCTCGCAGGCGAACTGACGCCTCGCTTCATGGCCCTCGACCCTGCATTTGACGTTCTCGATCGGCGCTTCTACCGCTACATCATCCACAACGCCCACATCGACCATCTCTGGACCGGCGGACGTTGGACCGAGGGACCGGTGTACGTGCCCGCCGGGCGGTACCTGTTGTTCTCCGACATACCCAACGACCGCACGCTGCGCTACGACGAGCTGTCGGGGCAAACGTCGGTGTTCGAACAGCCGGCCCTCAACCAGAACGGTCATTGTCTCGACCGCCAGGGCCGGGTCGTGTCCTGTGAACACCGCGGGCGGGCCGTCTCGAGGATCGGCCACGATGGCTCGCGTGAGGTGTTGGCTGACGCCTTCGATGGCAAGCGCCTGAACTCGCCGAACGACGCCGTCGCCAAGTCCGACGGCTCGATCTGGTTCACCGACCCGACGTACGGCATCGACTCCGACTACGAGGGCGACCAGGCGGTGTCGGAGCTGGGCGGACAGTCGAATGTGTACCGCATCGACCCCGACGATGGATCGATCACTGCCGTCGTGACCGACATGGTCCGGCCGAACGGATTGGCCTTCTCGCCAGACGAGTCGGTTCTGTATGTGGCCGACACCGGGATCTCCCATGTCGGCAAGGCCTGCCCGCCGGTCATCCGGGCCTACCCGTTGGCTCCCGGCGGCCGGTCCGTCTCCGCCGACTCGACCGTCTTCGCGACCTGCGACAACGGCGCGTTCGACGGATTCAGGGTCGGGGCCGACGGCACCGTATGGGCCTCGGCTGCCGATGGCGTCCACTGTCTCGTTCCGAGTGCGCAGGACGAAGGAGGCAGCACGCTCGTCGGCAAGATCCTGTTGCCAGAGGTCGTGGCCAACGTCGAGTTCGGCGGCCTCAAACGCAACCGGCTCTACATCTGTGCCACCACCAGTCTCTTCGCCGTCTACCTCAACACCCGGGCGGCCTGAGATGGTCATCGACCTCACCCCCGAGGCCCAGCCCCTGTCGGGCGCGCTGGGTCTCGAGCTCCACGGGTTCGATCTCTCGCAGACGTTGACCGAAGGCCAGGTCGCATCGATCCGAGCCGCTTTCAACGAGAACCACGTCCTGGTCTTTCGCGCTCAGAGCCTGACCACCGAACAGCAGATGGCGTTCGGCCGTCGCTTCGGTGAGCTCGACACTCACCCGTTCGTCAACGGCTCGTCGCAACACCCCGAAGTGCTCGAAATCGTCACCGAGCCCGACGACCGCACGAACTTCGGGGGAGGCTGGCACAGCGATGTCACCTTCCTCGATGAGCCCGACCTCGGCTCGATCCTGTACGCGGTCGAGCTGCCGCCCTTCGGCGGCGACACGCTCTTCGCCAACCAGCACGCGGCCTACGACGCGCTGAGCGAGACCATGAAGGGGCTGCTCGACGGTCTCGTCGGGCTGCACTCGGCCGGCCCGCAGTACGGGGCAGGCGGTTACTCGACGAAGTCGAAGACCATGGCCACCAAGAACGCCGAACTGGCGGCCAAGGTGGTCGAGCACCCGATCGTGCGTACCCATCCCGAGACCGGGCTGAATGGGCTGTACGTGAACCAGGCGTTCACCGTCGGGATCAAGGGGATGAAGAAGGACGAATCCAACGCGATCCTGGGGTTCCTCTTCCGCCACGCGGTCCGAGAGCACTTCACCTGCCGAGTGCAGTGGCGCCCGGGAACGCTCGTGATGTGGGACAACCGCAGCGTGCAGCATTACGCCCTGCACGACTATGTCGGACAGCGTCGCCATGTCCGCCGCATCACGGTCAAGGGGGACCGACCTCGATGACCGCCGCCGACGAGGACCTTCGCGCTCGTCAGCCGTACGCGCCGGAGGTCATCGACGTCAATCTGTGGAGCCCGAGCACGTACGCCGACGGGCCGCCATATCAGGCGTTCGCCGCATTGCGCGCGAAGGCGCCGGTTGCCTGGCACCCCGACCCGCCCAAGCGGGCGGGCGGCCGTCCGGGTCCGGGGTTCTGGTGCGTGACCCGCCACGCCGACATCCACACGGTGTCGGTGGACCCCGACACCTACTCCTCGTGGCTCGGCGGGTTCACCGGGGCCGACATCTCGGGCGCGGTGCTCGAGGAGACCCGTCTCAACCTGCTGGGGATGGATCCACCCGATCACACCGCCCTACGCAAGGCGATCCGGGAACCGTTCGGGCCCAAGGGCGTCGAGCGGCTGCGCGAGGCAATGGAACGCATCGCGGCCGAAGTGATCGATTCGATCGCCACGAAGGGGTCAGCCGAGTTCGTCGAAGAAGTCGCCTCGGAAGTGCCGCTGCGCATCCTGTCGCATCTCCTCGGCGTTGCCGAGACCGACCGTCGAACGTTCTACGGTTGGAGCAATGCCATCATCGGCAACCACGATCCCGACTACGGCGGAACGGTTCAGGACTTCTTGGCGGCCAAGGACGCCCTGTTCGCCTACGGGCGCCAGGTCATCGCCGAGAAGCGGGCAGACCCTGGGGACGACTTCATCTCCCGGGTTGTGCATGCTGACGTCGGCGGCACACCGATGGACGACGAGCGGGTCGCGATGCTCTGGTACCTCTTCCTGGTGGCCGCCAATGAGACCACTCGCTCGACGCTGAGCGGCGCGGTCGAGAACCTGACGCTCTTCCCCGACCAGCGCGAGCTGTTGCAGAGCGACGTCGACGCACACCTTCCCGGCTTCATCGAGGAGACGCTGCGGATGAACAACGCAGTCATTCACTTCCGGCGCACTGCCACGGTCGACACCGAGCTCAATGGCGTCGAGATCAAAGCGGGAGAGAAGCTCCTGCTGTGGTACCCGTCCGGGAATCGGGACGAAGCTGTCTTCCATCGTCCGGACACCTTCGACCTCACCCGCAGCCCCAATCTCCACCTCGCCTTCGGCGTCGGCCCGCACTTCTGCCTCGGCGCCCGTCTCGGTCGACTCTCCGTGGCCGTCACCCTCACCGAACTGCTGCGACGCCTTCCCGACATCGCCGTCGACGGTGAGGTCCAGCGGGCCCGCTCGACCTTCCTCAACTGGGCCAAACGGATGCCGGTCCGCTTCACCCCCGGCTGAAATCGGGTGGCGTCAGTGGGCGCGGTGGCGGAGCATGGGGCGGATGATGGGGCCTTCTGGGATCTCGACCTCGGCTTGGACGTCGAAGCCCTCGCGTTGGTAAAGGCTGACGTTGCGGGCGTTGGACGATTCGAGGAATGCGAGGTAGCCCAGGCGGTCGATGAGCTCGAGGGAGCCCCGCAGCAGCTTGGCGCCGATGCCCTGGCCGCGCAGGGCCGAGCGGACGCCGCAGAACTGGAGATGGAAGTGCGGCTCCTGGGGCTCGTGCGCGTGGACCTCGCTCATGCCCGCGCTGAGCAGGGGCAGACGAGTGGCGTCGGCCCCGGTCAGGAGATCGCCGATCTGCCGACCCTCGGCCGCACCGAAGAACGACTGCCCCGGCGGTGCCCACAGTGCGACGCCGTCGATGACCCGGTCGTGGTCGTCCGCCCGGTCCGCCGACGACCGCCACACGTACGTGTGTCCGAGCGCGATGCCACGCTCGGCTGAGATCTCCATCATTCGCTGCCGCTGGACCTCGCCCCGGACCGGGTGCGCGAACATGAACGAAGTGAGGGGGTCCTCGGCGAAGGCGTCGGTGAGGACGGCCGCGACCTGAGCCCTGTCGTCGGGCCGGGCGAGATCGAGCATGGCAAACGGGCGGGGCCGCTCAGGCGTTCAGGCGGTGGGCGTCGAAGACGACCGGCAGATAGCGCGGTCCGCGCACCTGACCGCCGGCCCAGGTGACAACGTCGGGGTCCTCGAGGGTGAACTCGGGGATCATGGCGATGAACTCCTCGATTGCCACCTGCATCTCGAGCCGCGCGAGGTTCGAGCCCAGGCAGCGGTGAGGTCCGGCCCCGAAGGCAACATGGCGGTTGCGGGCGCGGTCGATGATGACCTCCTCGGGGTTCTCGAACAGCTCGGGGTCGCGGTTGGCCGCAGGGAACGACAGAAGGACCCGCTCACCGGCCTTCACCTCCCGATTGCCGAGGGTGAAGTCCTCCTTGGCGAT
>JAQCHM010000292.1 GCA_027730885.1 Actinomycetota bacterium
CGACGCGGGCCCGGTACAGCGACTCGAGCAGATCGGCGAGATCGACATCGTGAGTGTGCGGGCCCTCATAGTTGCCCCAACACACATGCAGCCGAATTCGCGACGTGTCGAGCCCGACGGTGGCGCCGTTGATAGCAGCTACCACCTTGTCGACGAACGCGAGGAAATCGCCCAGCGAGCGATCCCGGAACGCGGCATGGCGTTCCATGGCGAGATCGGGGGCGTCGATCTGAAGGAGGTAGCCGCTTTCGATGACGGCCCGGTACTCGACGCCCAGCGCTTCGGCGACCGCGGCGAGGTATTCGGCGTCGGACTCGTAGTGGCGGTTGGCCATGGCGGTCACGATGAGGCCGGGCGAGGGTGCGGTGACGAATCGGTCTGCGAACCCTGCGTCGCTGCTCAGCCGCTCGAATCTTTCGAGTTCGGCTATCAGCTCGCCGCCATCGCCGTAGGCGACGGGCCCGACCGCTTGCGGCGGTCGAGCCAACGACACCTGCGAACGACGGGAACGTTGGGATCGAAGGAGGTCGAGGAAGCCGGGGAAGTCATTCATGTCCTGGAATCCACGACGTGCCCCATCGCCCAAGCCGAACCCGCTCATCCTGTGCTGTACGTAGGTGAAGAAGCTCTCTCGACCCTGCTCGCCGTCGCTGGCGATGTCGATGCCGACGGCTGCCTGGTTCGCGATCGTGGCGGCCACCGATTCTTCAACGAGGACGTCGAGGTCGGCGTCGGGCGCCTCGCCCGCCAAGGCGTCGACGAGTGGTCGCGGGCGGGGCAAGCTGCCCGCGTGGGTGACGAGGAGGCGGGTCATGCGCCGAGACAGTAGCAACGGGTCCTCCCTCCGCAGACGGTCACCGGACGGAAGACGTAGTTTGACTACCAGTACTCCTCGTAGTGGATGTTGCCAGGGGCCTTGCGACGGTCGAGGGTGAAGCCTCGTTCGGTGAGGAGCTGGACCACGCCGAACGTCTCGGGGAAGGTCTCGACCCCGTCGTGCTCTTCGGGAAGGCCGATCATCGCCGGGTTGCCGCACAGAAACACATGGGTGTTGGCGGGGTCGAGGATGACGCCGAGCTCCTGACCGAAGATGTCCTGGGTGATGAGGTCCTGGATGTATCGCTTGGGTACGTCGGACTCGCGGGTCGGCAACGGCACATAGTGATAGTTGGGATAGCGCGACTCGAGCTCGCGGTGCTTGTCGAGATAGCCGAGATCGCGCCACTGACGGACGGTCACCGCGGACACGATGGGGCCGGTGTGGCCCTTGCGGAGAAGATCAATGACCATGCCGTTGTGCGGCGCCTCACCGGTACCAGTCGACAGGAAGACGACAGTGGCCCGAGGGTCCTTGACGGAGGCCAGGGTATAACGACCGGCGACCTTGGGTCCGAGATAGATGCGATCGCCAGGACGCTTGAGGGCAAGGCGAGGGGTGAGGCCGGGCACGTTGTCGGGCGTCGGGGTGACGAGGACGATGTAGAACTCGAGCTCATCGAGACCACCCTCATCGGTCAGATAGCCGTACTCGTCGAAGATCCGGCTGGAGATCGAGTAGGGCCGGCGGACGAGCTTGTCCCATTTCTCCTCCAGCCCGGGGTCGACGGCATCGTCGATCCGGTCCTCCCAGTGGCCGAGGCCCAACGACGCGTACTGTCCCGGCACGTAGGACGTGTCTCCGTGGTCGGGCTTGACTCGCAGGACCCAGAGGTCGCTGTGGGTTGGCTCGAAGTGAGTGATGACGGCGTTGTAGTGCTCCTCACGAAGCTCCTCGATCGCACCGGTGTGCCGCTGGATGGTCCGGCGGGGCGACGCCGGTTCGGCCAGCCTCAGGTCGGGGAAGCAGGTCCGGCCGATGATGTTGCCGATCGCCCACCCCGGTGCCGTGGTCGGGGGGCTCTTCTCGTCCGGCTCGCCCAGGAAGAACACTCGGCCAGTCACCACGGCCTGCTCGGATGCACCGACATCGGTCGGGCCGAGGTTGCCGCGGGGTGAGGCGAAGATGACGTGGTCGAACTGGAGATCGGGCGTGCGCCGGTCGTCGAAGTACGCCATCGGGTAGCCCCCGACCTCGCCGATCTGATCAGGGATCGACCGGTACAGGACCGTGGCCCTGCGGTCTCGTTCCAGCCGACGAAGCATGTTGTCGCCGGCCGGCGACAGACGAGTGGGGTCCATCCCGCCCGCGGCGAGAACCACCCGGTTGCCGTGGGCGGCGGCCGTTGCGGTCAGCTCGACGGCATGGTCGGAGTACCCGACGACCAGGATGTCCTGGTCGAACTCGACGTGATCGACATCGCTCACCGGGTCGTGGAGCTGGGGCAGGGAGTCGATGTGGACGCGGGCCGATTCGGCCACCGGCACCGCCGGCCGCCAGGCGGGGTCGGTCGCTCGTTCGGCGATGAGCACCGCGGTAGCCCGGTAGCTGAGTCGGTTGGTGTTCACGATCAAGGCCGCACCGGGCTCGTTGCCGGCCAGCTCGATACTGACGACGGACTCGCCGTATCCCACGTCGAGCTGGTTGTCACCCACGAGCTCGGGGAACACTACGGAGTTGCCACGCTCGATGATGCGTATCAAGCCGAGACCGGAACGGAGCGACGACACGGCGACCGAGAGCCCTCCGGCCGAGCCGCCGACGATGACCAAATCGTAGGTGCCATGCGATGCGTCCATGCACAGGGAACGTAGCGTGCCGAGCGGGGATGCGCGATGGGCCCGGGCCGGTTAGTTTCCTGGGATGGACATGACGTACCCCGCTGAGACCGAGACCTTCCGCGCCCGGATCCGCTCCTTCCTCGACGAGAACCTTCCCAAGGACTGGAAAGGCATCGGGGCGCTGGTCGGGACGGACCGGTACCAGTTCCAAGTCGCGTGGCGTAAGACCCTCCGGGCCAACGGGCTGCTCGCCCCCAACTGGCCGGCACAGTACGGGGGCGCCGGCCTGAGCCATCTCGAACACGTCATGCTCTACGAGGAATTCGCCAAGCAGGGTGTCCCCACCTCCGGACCCAACGACGGGTTCAGCATCGGCATGGTGGGCAACACCATCCTCGCGTGGGGCTCCGAGGAGCAGAAGCAGCACTACATCCCTCGCATCCTCGACGGCACCGACGTTTGGTGCCAGGGGTACAGCGAACCGAATGCGGGCTCCGATCTGGCCAACCTGGGCTGTCGGGCCGAGCTCGATGGCGACGAGTGGGTTATCAACGGCCAGAAGATCTGGACCTCACAAGGCCACACCGCCAACATGATCTTCACACTGGCCCGCACCGACATCGACGTGGCCAAACACGCCGGTATCTCGTTCCTGCTCGTTTCGATGGAACAACCCGGGGTCGAGATCCGGCCCATCACCAACATCGCCCGTGACGACCACTTCAACGAGGTGTTCTTCACCGACGCCCGCTGCCCCCGGGAGAACGTCCTCGGTGGCACCAACAACGGCTGGGCCGTTGGCAACACCCTCCTCGGCTACGAACGCGGCGTCGGCGCCACCACCACCTCACTCGTCTACCGGGCCGAGCTCGACAACTTCATCGAAACCGCTCGGCGGCTGGGCAAGGTCGACGATCCGCTGGTTCGCCAGACCATCGCCAAGTTGCACACCAAGGTCGAGATCATGCGCTACCGGGGCATGCAGGCCCTCACCCGCTATCTGACCGGGCAGCAGCCCGGCCCCGAGGCCTCCATCGGCAAATTGTTCTGGAGCCACTACCACCAAGAAGTGACCGAGGCGGCCGTGAACCTTCTCGGCGCCGAAGCCATGGTCGACTTCGGTCAGGGCACCCGCGGCGGCATCGGCGGACCACCGATCGGAACCCCCAACACCGCGGCCAATTGGATCGACAGCTTCCTCATCGCCCGACCGGGCACCATCTACGCCGGGACCTCCGAGGTGCAACGCAACATCGTTGGCGAACGAGTCCTGGGTCTACCCAAGGAGCCTCGTTCCGACACCGGCACCTGGAAGGAGAGCCAGGCCGCCTACCGCTGACAGACCCGGTGACATCAGTGGCGAGAGGAGGGAGCGGGCAAGAAGGGGCGACGCTTCCTGCCCACACCCAGCTTCCGAGCGTACCGCAAGGCCCGGCTCAGTCTTGCTCGGTCAGGTCCGATTCTGTCTTGAAGGCCGATCTCGGGTATCCACCGGCGGCGACGATGGCGTCGGCCATCGGTTCGAGGAGGGTCAGCAATTCGACGACATCGTCGCCGAGGGCGAAGAAGACGTCGCTTTCGAGCAGGTCGGTGGTCTCCTCGATGTCGCGTCGGAGATCCCGCCCGAAGTCGGTGAGCCGATCGTCCTGCACCCACCCCTCGTCGACCAACCGAGCATCGGCCCGGTCGTACTCCTCGGCCGTCCATCCCCGGGTGAGGGCATAGGACCGCCGGGGCAGCCCCCACCACAGTTCGGTGAGCAGCATGATCTCGGGTGCCGAGAGCCCGTGCGAGGTCCAGGCCGACGTGTGACAGTCACCACGATGCTCGCGGACCAGGTCGGCGACCTTCCAGAGATCGCCGTAGGGGTCCCCAGTCGGCGCCATGAGGGACTTGAGCCCGGCAGAGAGCGGCCGGCCGGCATGTTGGCAACCGGTCGACGCGTGCGTCAGCAGCTCGGTCGCCCGAGCCACCTCCGCGTCCGAAGGGGCCAGCACTCGCCGCAGGAACGCCTGCTGACCGGCCAAGCGAGCCGCC
>JAQCHM010000293.1 GCA_027730885.1 Actinomycetota bacterium
GTAGCCACCACCGTCGGCGGCCAGCGCCACCCCTTCGAACTCGATGGGCCCGCCCGCGTCAGTGGCCGCGTCGACCGCGGCTCGATCAAACGCGATCGGTCGGCCGTCGGGAAGTACGACGCCGACCACCGGAGCCTGGACCCCCAGTCGGAAGTCGATGTCGCCGATCGGAAAAATCGGCCCCTCGTCGTCGCGGCCACCCAGTGGGTCGTCCCCATAGGTGCGCCCGATACCGCCGTCCTGGGCGACGATTGACGTGTCGGGATGGGCGGCCTTCCACTCGCCCCAGGTGCTGATGGTCACCGAGTTCTGCTGGAGCACCACGCCTGCGTCGAGCAGCGGCCCGCTGACCGCGGTACCGGTGAAGGTGTCGAACGCCGACCGGGTGACGAGGTCGTACATGACCTTGTTCGACCGGCTGAGCAAGCCGGACGTCCGCAGTACCGGCCGCTCGACGCCGGCGGGCACCGCGTCGGTGTAGAACGCCTGGGCCGAGCCGCACAGGGTGCAGTAGGGAATGCCGAACCGGCGCCCACCGATGGTGATGTTGACCATCTCGTGGACCTGCATCATGTTCTTGGGGAACGCGACCGCCTCGTCACCCTCGGTCACCCCGAACACGATCGACTCGTCGTCGTACCAGTCGCCCTCGGCTGCCGACACCAGCACGGGGTCGTCGAGTGAGGGAATGCAGCCACGCGCACACGGCTGGGTGGCGCCCAAGGGGCGGTCGTCGATGAGAACGCCGCCCCAGCTCAACCAGCGCCAGTCGATGGTGGCATCAGCGTCGTCGAAAAACGGTGCCCATCGCTCGTCGACGAGGGCATAGAGCGCTCCCTTGAGCTCGCGGTAGTCGGGTGGCGCGGGTAGATCCCAGGCGATGAGGCGATTGGTGGCCGCGTTCCACGGCGACGAACCCTCGGGAATATCGCCGATCTCGACACCGGTCAGCTGGGCGAACCCGTCGAGCAGCGCGGCGAAATCCGTTCCGGCGAATCGAAGGAGGTCGCTGAGCAGCCACGCGTGTCGGGCGTCGGCGACCTCGAGGAACCCGGTGAGCCCTTCGCCGATCTGGCCGCCTGCACCGACGTGGACGATCAAGGCCTCGAAATGCACGGTCGCCTCGGCGTTGTCGCCGATGGGCGCGTCCGGAGGGGGGCCGAAGGGCTCTGCTGCCGTTACCGGGGACGAGGTCGAGGCGCTGGAAGTGAAGCTGGAGTCGGTCTGACTGTCCGCGCATCCGGTCAGAAGAACGACACTGATTGCCACGGCCAATCGGCGGGCGAACGAAGGCTGGGGCCTGGGACATGTCACGACTCCGACAGTACGGGCAGTCGTCGAGGGCCGAGCTTCGGCCCGACAGAGTTTCGCAAGTGATTCGGTTCTCCGGAGTCCCCGCGAACCGCAGTACACCGAGCGGGGAAACGGCGGTGCCTGTACTGCAGAAGGTGTTGTGACCTACGCGGTGACCCGGAGCTATCCGTGCCAGGGTGCGGGGCGGGCGCCGAATGCGTGCTTGAAGGTGACGCTGAGCAGGTACCAGCCGGCCAGGATGGTTCCCTTGATCGTGCCACTGACCTTGGACTCGCCGGCGTGGCGATGGTGCCAGCTGACCGGCACCTCGACGATCCGTGCCTGGCGCCTGGCCGCCTTGACCATCATCTCGGTCGGCCAACCGAACGTCATCTCGGTCAGCTTGAGAGCAGCGAGCATGCGAGCGTCGATTGCACGGTAGGGGCCGAGGTCGGTGACGGTGACACCATAGAGGCGGCGCATGATGGCGGCCGTCAGCCAATTCCCGAACCGTTGATGCACCCCCATGGCGCCCGGGTCGCTCGTGCCTCGGGTCCGCGAGCCGAGAACGAGGTCGGCGCGACCGTCGAGCAGCGGTTCGAGGACCCGGTCGATCTCCGAGGCCAGCGAGCTGCGGTCGGCGTCGATGTAGACGATGACGCCGGCGTCGCGCCGGAGGGCTTCAGCCGTACCCGCTGCACACGCCCAGCCGTAGCCTCGGCGGGGTTCGCTGACCACGATGGCGCCGGCCGCCCGGGCGACCGACGCGGTGTCGTCCGTCGAGCCGTTGTCGACGACCACGACCACGTCGATGGCCGCCGCTCGCAACTCGGCCACCACCGGGCCGACGTTGTCGGCCTCGTTCAACGCGGGGATCACCACCGCGACGTCGGAGCGGATAGGCAAGATCACAGTTCGGCCACGCATTCGACGGTGCGACTCGGGAGGTGGTTCGGGAACTCGTGCGACACGGCGCCAGTATGACCGAGGGCTCGCCGCTCAGCCGCAACGGCCACTGCCCGCTCGCCTCGGGAACGCCACAGCAACAGCGAGTCACGAAGCGTCGCCACTGAGACCATCAGGAGGCCGGCGCCGAAGATGCAGGCGTAGACGAAGATCCCCCAGTTGGCGTACCGCGCGGCCATCCAGGCAACGGCCGCGGCGTACGCCGCCAGCACCAGCTCGGCCCAGACGATGCGGTCGGTGTCGAGTTGGTACCGCTTCAGCTGCCACGCGGTGTCGGCGACGGCACGCCCACCGAGGTCGACGCCGAACTTGGCGGTGCGCTCGAACGAAGGGTTGGGCCGAGTGAAGATCTGCAGGGCGGCACGCGCCGTGTTCAGCATCAGCCCGGCGCCGAAGACCGTGACCAACCCGATCCCCGGCAGGTCCCGCCACCACACCCGACCGCCCTGGCGGCTGCCCGTGACGAAGAACGCCGTGGGCGCGAGAGCGGCAAAGGCGAAGACGTACCCCACGCCGAACAGCGTGCTGAACTGGGACATTCGGGCACTCGCCAGGATGACGAGCGGGTAGATCAGGAGCAGCGCAAGCAACAGCAGTTGGATCGAGTAGGCGCAGAGGTGGAGGGACGCTTGCGCCTTGGTCATCAGCGGCGCCGACGAACGCCACACCGGGATGAGAAGCCGGAAGGCGCACTCGATGGAGCCTCGAGCCCAACGGTCTTGCTGACGTCGGAAACCGGTCAGATGTACCGGCACCTCGGACGGCACGACGACCTCCTCGACGTAGACAGCCCGCCAGCCTCGGAGGTGCGCTCGATAGGACAGGTCGAGGTCTTCGGTCAGGGTGTCGGCCTTCCAGCCCCCGGCATCGAGGATCGCCGCGGCCCGCCACACGCCGGCCGTGCCGTTGAAGTTGAACCAATACCCGGCGTCGCCCCGGCCCGACTGTTCGACGAGGAAGTGGCCGTCGATGGCCACGGCCTGCAAGCGGGTCAGCCACGAGTAGCCGCGGTTGACGTGCCCCCATCGAGCTTGCACGAACGCGGTGTTCGGCGCGGTGAAGTGGGGCAGGGTTCGGCGTAGGAAGTCCGCCTCGGGAACGAAGTCGGCGTCGAAGATCGCAATGAACTCACCCGTGGCGATCGACAGACCTTCGGCCAGGGCGCCGGCCTTGTAGCCGGTGCGATCCCGACGATGGTGGTGGACGACGTTGATGCCCTGCGCCCGGGCCTCGGCGACCACCTGAGCGATGATGAGCGTGGTCTCGTCGGTCGAGTCGTCAAGCACTTGGATCTCGAGGCGGTCTCGGGGATAGTCGAAGGCGCACGCCGCTCGAATGATCCGCTCGCTGACATAGAACTCGTTGTAGATCGGTAGCTGCACGGTGACGAGTGGTAGGTCGGCCTCAGCGATGGGCCGGCACGAATCGTGCGGCCCTGGGCCACGACGCCACACCCGGATCGACAGATGTATGAGGTTGGCCCCGAAGACGAACAGGGAGAGCGACACCGCGATGTAGATCGCGGCGGTCGCCACCAGCATCGCAACGACCAACCCGCTCACCACGCCAGCGTCGCCGGTGACTCGCCGTGCTTCGCAACGACAAACTGGTCGAGTCCAAAGCGACGACCGCCCCAACCGAAGAACGCAACGACGGCAGCCATGGTCAACAGGACGTAGACGACGATCCACTCCTCGCCGCCGAAGTACGACAGGAACAGCGACCCGAAGAACCCGGCCGCCAGCACCGCCGCGGCCCGGGTGAAGACCCCGAACAGAAGGCCGACCGCAATGAACAGTTCGACGACGGTCAGTACCCAGCCGGCGACTTCGGGCGCTTGGAGCACCGTGGCGTCGAGGAGCGACTTGACGAACGTCAGACTGCTGCCGTTGCCCCCGTCAGCCACCGGCGTGAACAGCCAGGAGAAGAACCCGGCCAGGTTCTCGCCGTCGTAGAAGTCCTTGTCGACGTTGCCCCACCACGTGACCGCGGTGATGAGCCCGAGCACGATCCGCAGGGCTGTCGCGGCCGACGACCCCTTGCCTCCGGCGGGCTCGACCGGCTCGTCGAAACCCCGAACCGGCTCCGGCAGCCAACGGCGCACCGACCACGCGGTCGAGTCGTTCCAGAGCAGCACGGCCAGATGCCACGCCGCCAGCAGCACGTAACTCCAGTGCCACTCGTCGGGAACGGCCTTGAGCCCCACCCACAAGTTGAGCGACAACAGCAGACCGACCGACGCGGCCGGTCGGACGAACACCCCGAAGAGGAGAGCCAGACCGGTGAAGAGTTCGGTGAGGAACACGAGCCAGGCGAACAGGGTGAAGTTGGGCAACACGACCGACTCGATGAGGCTGCCATAGAACCCGAACGCCGGACTGTCGACCTCACGCTGAAGCCATTCGCGAAGCACGGTCGTCTCGCCGGACGGCT
>JAQCHM010000294.1 GCA_027730885.1 Actinomycetota bacterium
CCAGCATGCGACCCGATGGGTCGAACACGCCGGCAGAGAGGTCACCCGCTTCGCGGGTCGACGTCGAGAAGGCGGCACGCATCAGGACCTGGGCCTGCTCCTCGACGATGGCGATGAGGCGGTTCCACATGACCTGCATCTCGATGAGCTGCCGGCGACCGCCTTCGACCGTGGTTCGCGCCCGAACCCGCTCGAGGATGAGATAGCCACGTCCGTCGACTCGGACGCCGAACCCCGGCCCAACGACCGTTGTCGTCTGGTCCTCGATCAGCAGGGCAGGACCGCTCAGATGATGCCCTGGCCGGAGGCTGTCCCGAGGTACGACGGCGAAGGACAGCCACCCGTCGGTCGGGTCGAGCACCGGACGAAAGTCAGTGGCCTCGAAGGGGAGAGGTTGGGGTTCGGGCATGAGGTCCGGAGGGGCGGCCACGGTGCTCACTCGGAGTCGCCACGTCATCACTTCGGCAACCATGCCAGGGATCAGTCGGGTGTAGTGGCCCCGATAGGCGCGGTCGAACGCGGCCAGCAACGACGCCTCGTCGCCAGGAGCGAAAGAGTCGACTGGCACGGCGACATCGATCTCGTGCCCTTGGCCGCGATATCGCATCGAGGCGTAGAGCACCTCCTCGATGGGTGCGCCGGCCTCGGTGGCCGCGGACACTACGCCCCGGGCTTCGGCTCGCAACTCACCGATCACCCGGTTGACCGACTCGTGATCGAAGCGGTCGAGGCGCTGGTGCGAGGTTCGGACCACCTCGTAGGACACCGGGGCCCGCAGGAACCCGATCGCCGATCCGACGCCCGCGCCGGGCGGAACGATCACCGTGTCGAGGCCGAGTCGTTCGGCCAGTCGGCACGCGTGCAGTGGAGCGGCGCCTCCGAACGCCACCATCGACCCGCCGGCGAGGTCGCGGCCTCGCTCGACGGCGTGGACACGCGCCGCGTTGGCCATGTTCTCGGCCACGATCTCCCCGACGGCAACGATGGCGCCGTCGAGATCGATCCCGAGGCGATCGGCGACACCGGTCTGCAGGGCCCCTCGGGCTGCAGCGATGTCGATGCCGATGGCGCCGCCGGCGAACCATTCGGGGGCGATACGTCCGGCACTGATGTCGGCGTCGGTCACGGTCGGTGCACATCCGCCGAGTCCGTACCCGGCAGGTCCTGGCTCGCTTCCCGCCGACTCTGGTCCGACCTTGACGCGGCCGAGTCGGTCGACCGAAGCGACGGATCCCCCGCCCGCTCCGATCTCGACCAGGTCGATGACCGGGATTCGCAGCGGTAGGCCGCTGCCTTTCAGGAATCGATACACCCGCGCCACCTCGAACTCTCGCGAGGTTGCCGGTTGGCCCTCGGTGAGCAGGCACAACTTGGCGGTGGTCCCACCCATGTCGAAGGAGAGGAGATTGTCGATACCGAGCTCGGCTGCTACTTGCGCGGCAAGGAGCGCGCCCCCTGCGGGCCCGCTTTCGACCAGACCGACCGGGGCGCGCACGGCTGTCTCGAGAGTGCACAGGCCGCCGTTGCTGAGCATCATGAGTAGCGGTGCGACGACGCCCAGCTCCTCCAGCCGCTGTTCCAGATCGGTGAGGTACTTGGCCATCAACGGCTGGACATACGCATTGGCAGTCGCTGTGGACAGCCGTTCGTACTCCCGTATCTCCGGACAGACCTCCGAGGACAGGGTGATGGCGAGATGCGGGAGTCGATCTCGCAAAAGGGCTGCAGCCCGCCGCTCGTGTTCGGGGTTCACATAGCTGTGCAGAAAGCCGATGGCGACGCTTTCGACATCCGCCTGTTCCAACAGGGGCACGAGATCGATTACGGCCCGCTCGTCGAGTTCGAGCAAGACGGCGCCGTCGGCCGCCGAGCGCTCCGGGACGGGTAGGCACAGGTGGCGGGGGACCAAAGGATCGGGCCGCTGCATGAACAGGTCGTACTGCTCGAACCGGTTTTCGTGGGCCATGGCAATGGAGTCACGGAAACCTTCGGTCACCAACAAAGCCGTCTTGGCCCCGCGACGCTCGATCAAGGCATTGGTCGCCAGGGTGGTCCCATGAATGACCAGTTCGATTGCGGAGGGGTCGACGGTCGAGGCGGCAAGAATCTCGAGCACCCCTTCGATCACACCCTCGGCGGGGGCCTGGTGCGTCGTGAGGACCTTGGTACTGAAAAGCCGGCTCTCGGGGGCGTCACCACTGACCTCGAGGACCACGTCGGTGAACGTTCCCCCGATGTCGGCGGCCAAGCGGATCGTCATGGCCAAACGGTACTCCGACGACTCTCAGGAAACTTGCCAAATGCCTACTAGCTGTGCCGCGAGGGTCGACACTGGTGGCACAACAAGATGAGGGCGAATGCCCGGGCAGGTGACTCAAATGTCGCAGGCCGCGCAGACCGGACCTCGCTCCATCCCTGAACACCCCGTTCGCAACGTCGGCTTCCGTCGTTGCGAACGGGGTACCGGGGTTTTTGGACCGTCCGTTCGGGCGTCCGTTCGATCGTCAGTAGGACTCCTGCCACTCGTCCTCCGGACCTCCTCGATATTCGGGGAGCGGCTCGGTGGCGTCCGGTGGGGGAGGGGTTGCCGCGCTCTGCTGCCGTCGCGGGCCGGACGGAGCCGCGGATCTCGAGGGACCGCTCGGCCTCGCGGGAGTCGGCGATGGGGCGCGTCCCGCGGCGGGTCGCGCGGTTGCCGCTTCGCTCTCGTCGTCTGGGCCGTAGCCGTAGCACATGGCAACGCCATCGACGTCGAACGGGCGCCCTATGGAGGAAACACTGAAGGTTCCCCAGTCACCGGACTTCTTGAGAACCGCGACCTTGCCGTCCGCGGCCAGCGCCGCCTCGAGGGTGGGCACCGGCGCGACGACGGCCCATTTGCCGGTCTTGGTCTTTCGGAACTGGGGGGCCGGGAGCGTCGGGTCCGGGGCCGGTTGGTTGGCGGCGTCGTTGGCAGGGGTCACGGTGCGTTCTCCAATGCGGATGCGGGTGGACCGGACGGACGAGGACGATCGTAGTCAGGCGGTCCCCGATCGGCGTCGGACCACACTGCGCTCAACGCCCTTGTGGTGTTCCCGGGAAGCGAATCTTCAGCTGCGGAGTGCCACTTCTACTGGCGCTCGACGTTGTGACCTTCACCGTGCTGGTGGCGCGCACCAGTCGATCGCTCTGGCGCATCGATGACGACGTGAACGTCGACGACGCGCCGCGTTGAGGTGACCGAGTAAGGATGACCGAGAAGAACCGGTGGCGTTACCGATTGGCCTCGATGACGTGATTGCCGAGCGTGTTGTCCGACAGCCGCTGGTTGTTCTGGTCGAACAGGATCCAGAAGTGGTCGAGGTAAAAAGGAATCGCGAAAATCGCACCGACGATGTAGCGAATGATCGTGCCGCCGATTCCCAAGGGTTGGCCCGTCTGGATGCTCACCAACTTGATGCCTTGCTTCGACGTGCCGAAGGTCTGGCCCGTTGTTCCTTGGAGGTAGACGAAGTTGTAGATCACCACCGCGAAGATGGCCAGGGGGAGGAGCAAAGCAACGAGGAAGCCCAAACCGGCGGAAATCGCGCCGGCGATACCTGCGACGATCATGTGGATTACGACGGCCGGAATCACAATTGCGATGTCGATCAGGTAGGCCACGAAACGTTCCCCCGTACTGCCGTACGCGGGCGCACCTGTTGCTCCGGCGAAGCCGCCCGAGCCAATACCGGAACCGGGCTGCTCCACCGCTTGCGGACCACCCTGCCACTGCGTTCCGTCCCAATAGCGCTGGGTGTTGGGCGGATCGCCCTGGGCGTGGTACCAGCCGGCAGGCTGAGCAGGTGGTTGATCGGACATGGCGGTTCCTCCTGTGGTTGGTGCGGGACCGTGCTACGCATGGTCGGCGAACTCCAGAGAGGTCCAGTCCGGGAATGAACTACGTTTGGGCGATGTCCGACGTGATCACGTCCCTCGATCAGCTCCATGCGTTGTACGGCTCGACCTGAGCATCCCGGAGTTGGCCGAGCTCCACGGCTGCACGACGCTGACTATCGGCCGAATCGTCAAACGCCGGGGTCTGTCCTCCACTGTGCGGTCGGCCTACCGGTACGACCACGACGCGACCGCGTCCGACTACGTGGCCGGCGAACTAACGATTGCCGCGACAGCCAGGAAGCACGGGTGCAACGAAACCACGGTGTCCGACATCGCTCGCGCCCGTGGGCTGAGTCGGCTGGCTTCGTGAACCCATAGAGCCACCGTGGCCGCTCCTCACAAGCACAGACAGGCCCGACAGCGTCGGTGGTCTGGCGTCGAGTATGGCAATCGCTGCAGCCGAAGTGATTTCCCACGTGGGGCCGCGCCCATTGGTGCCGTTGGTTTCATTGTTGCCTGCAGATTTGCAGTAGTGCCCGTAGCCTTAGTTTCATGAGTGAAAAGCCCGAATTGTCAGTTCTTGGTCAAACTGTTCGCCATCCCATTGAGCATGTCGAAGTATTTCCCGCGCCGGCCAATGTCACCATTGTGAAATTCACAACCGATGAATTGGCATCCATGTGCCCAGTAACGCAACAACCAGACATTTCAACACTGGTGATTGAGTACGTTCCTCAGGAATTTTGTATTGAATCAAAAAGCTTGAAGTTGTATCTGTGGAGCTTTCGCGATCGTGCTGTTTTCGCCGAAGCGCT
>JAQCHM010000295.1 GCA_027730885.1 Actinomycetota bacterium
CCCGTTCTGCCGGATCAGCGCGTCAATAACGACGCGCCCATCCGGCAGAACCGCCGGAGAGGTGAACGCCGGGCTCAGCCCTTCTTCGGCCGAGGCTTCGGTCGGGCTCCGGCGCGAGGCGAACCCTCGACATCGCGGTCACGACGGATCACGGTCTTCGAACCCTTGATCGTGCTGGCCCGCAAGGCCTTGATCACCTGGTCGGCCCGACCGGCCGGCACCTCGACCAAGCTGAACCGATCCTTGATGTCGATCGACCCGACGTCGGCGCCGCGTAACCCCGCCTCGTTGGCGATGGCACCGACCAGGTCTCCGGGCCTCAGCCCGACGTTGTGCCCGATGCCCACGTAAAGCTTGACCATGCCGCCCTGCTCGGCGCGGGTGCCGGAGGATCGATCGGATCCCGTGGGGCGAGTTGCTCTCTCAGGGCGAGTGGCTCGGTCCGGGCGACCGGGCTTTTCACGACCCCGATCCTGACGACCGCCCAGTAGGCGGGCCGCGAGGTCTTCGACGTTGTCGTCTCCCAGGCGTTCGGTGGCGTGCCGAGCCGCCAACTGGAGGGCGGCCATGGCGACTTTGGCCGCGTCGTGCTCGTCGAAGAGGGCCTCGAGCCCTGCGGGAACGCCGTCGACATCACCCGCGTCGAGCAGCTGACGAACCTCATCCGCCACCCGGCCCAGGTGAGCGGCACGCAACTGAGCCACTGTGGGCAAGGCCTCGATGGTGATCGAACAACCAGTGACCCGCTCGATGAAACGTAGCTGATTGTGCTGTCGGGGATCGAAAAGCGAGATGGCCACACCTTCCCTGCCGGCCCGGCCCACCCGGCCGATCCGGTGGGTGTAGATCTCGGGCGAGGTGGGGAGCTCGGCGTTGACAACGTGGCTCAGCACGTCAACGTCGAGGCCGCGTGCTGCGACATCGGTGGCGATGAGCAGTTCGGCCGTGCCGGCCCGCAGACGGGACATGACCCGGTCGCGGGCCTCTTGCCCGAGTCCGCCGTGCAGAGCCTCGGCTCGGTAGCCCCGGCCGTTCAACTCCTCGGTCAGGTCGTCGACGTCGGTTCTGGTCCGACAGAACACCAGCGTCGCCACGGGCGATTCGAGCTCGAGGATACGGGCGAGGGCGGCCGCCCGGTCGGACCGACGCACGACGTAGGCCTTCTGGGTGACCTTCGGGGCCTCGCCTTCGACCGTGGCTTCCGCTGCGATCTCGATGCGCAACGGGTCCCGAAGGTGGCGACGGATCATGCCGTCGATGCGGGGCGGCATCGTCGCCGAGAACAAGACGGTCTGACGGTGCTCCGGCGTCTGAGACAGGATTTCCTCGATGTCCTCGGCGAACCCCCGCTCGAACATCTCGTCGGCCTCGTCCAGGACCACCGTCCGCAAGCCCGCCAGCGACAGCGAGCCGCGTCGGAGGTGATCCATGGCTCGGCCCGGCGTGGCCACCACGATGTCGACCCCGTCCTCCAGCGTCTTCCACTGCCGTCCGATCGGGGCGCCCCCGTACACGGCCAGAACGCGCGCTCCAAGCTGGCGACCGTACTGGGCCATCGCCTCGCAGACCTGGAGCGCGAGTTCCCGGGTCGGTACCAAGACGAGGGCGACCGGATCCTTGGGCCGGCGTCCCTCGCCCAGCAGTTGCAGGATTGGGAGAGCGAACGCCGCCGTCTTCCCGGTGCCGGTCGCTGCTCGGCCGACGACATCGATCCCGGAGAGCACCGCGGGGATGGCTGTCGACTGGATCGGCGTCGGCTCTTCATAACCCAGGAGGGCGAGCGCGTGGTGCAGCTCGGGCCGCAGGTCGAGATCTTCGAAGCGGCCAGGTTCGGCTGCTGGGGGGACGTGCATGAACAAAGGCCGTTCCGGTGGATGGACATCATCGACGCAAAACGTCCAGCCTAGGCTCCGAACCCCGTCAATCACGATGGTGCCACCTCAACCCGCCGACGAGAAGGCATGCTTGTCCAACTCGTCAGCCTGTCCGATCCCGAACGAAAGCGATGACACCATGAATCCTGCTGAGGTCACCGAACACGCCGTCACAGTAGGAGGACACACCAACCACTATTTGGCCTCAGGACCCGACGACGGCCCCTTGATCGTGCTCTGTCATGGCTGGCCCGAGTCCTCGCTGAGCTGGCGCCATCAGCTCCCCGTCCTCGGAGCCCTCGGCTTCCGGGCGGTCGCTCCCGACATGCGGGGATACGGCAAGTCGTCCGCGCCCAGGACGCACGACGCCTATGCGCTCGAACACATCGTCGGCGACATGACCAATCTGCTCGGTGTGCTCGAGCGTGACGCCGCCATCTGGGTCGGTCACGATTGGGGCAGCGGCGTCGTCTGGAGCATCGCCAGCCACCATCCCGAGCTTGTCCACGGCGTGGCCAGCCTGAACGTGCCCTACTTCACCATCGAACACGGGCTGGAGAACCTGGTCGACCTGGTTGACCGTGAGGTGTACCCCGAGGACGAGTATCCAGCTGGGCAGTGGGACTACATGTATTACTACCAGGAGAACTTCGACAAGGCCACCGCAGTCATGGACGCCGACGCCTACAACACGGTCAAGGCCCTGTTCCGCAGGGGCAACCCCGACGGCGTCGGTAAACCATCCGCCACCGCCAGTGTCCGCAAACAGGGCGGGTGGTTCGGCGGGGCGGCCGCGGCCCCGAACCTGCCCCGCGACAACGACGTCGTCACCGACGACGACGTGTTCGATTACGCCGCGGGCCTGGGACACAATGGGTTCTTCGGCCCCAACTCGTGGTACATGAACCACGAGACGAACCTGGCGTACACCGAATCGGCCGTGAACAACTTCACCCTCGACATGCCGGTCCTCTACCTGGCCGGGCGCTACGACCACACGTGCCAGTCGGTCGGCACCGAACTCGGCGACCCGATGCGAGCCCATTGCCCCACGCTGACCGAGGCCGTCATCGACTCCGGGCACTGGATGGCACAGGAGGCACCCCGTGCGGTCAACGCCCACCTGACCCGATGGATCGCGTACCAGCTACCGGACCTCTGGCCCGCGCCATGACCGATGCCTCGACCGACGTCGACTACCTCCGCCGCATCCTGACGGCCCGGGTCTACGACGTCGCCGAGGAGACACCGCTCGAGGACGCGCCGCTGCTCTCCGAGCGCATCGACAACCGTCTGCTGCTGAAACGAGAAGACCTCCAGCCGGTCTTCTCCTTCAAGCTGCGCGGCGCATACAACAAGATGGTGAATCTCAGCGAAGCCGAGCGGGCACGCGGCGTCATTGCTTCGTCGGCCGGCAACCACGCGCAAGGCGTCGCGCTGGCTGCGGCCCGACTCGGCTGTCGGGCGACGATCGTCATGCCGGTGACGGCCCCCGCTTTGAAAGTGCAGGCGGTGCGGGACCGAGGGGCCGAAGTCGTCTTGTTCGGTGACTCGTACTCCGAGGCGAACGCGAAGGCGGTCGAATTGGTGGCCGTCTCCGGCGCCTCGTTCGTTCATCCCTTCGACGATCCCGACGTCATCGCGGGGCAGGGCACGATCGGTATGGAGATCCTGCGCCAGCACCCCGGGCCAATCGACGCCGTCTTCGTCGCCATCGGCGGAGGCGGCTTGATCAGCGGAATCGGCGTGTACCTGAAACAGCTGAAGCCGGAGATCCGCATCATCGGCGTCCAGACCGACGACAGCGACGCCATGGCCCGATCGCTGGAGGCGGGTGAACGGGTCGAGCTGGAATCGGTCGGCCTCTTCTCCGACGGCACCGCTGTCCGCCTCGTCGGCGTCGAGACGTTTCGTCTCGCTCGTAAGTACGTCGACGACGTGATCCGAGTTGACACCGACGCGGTCTGTGCAGCCATCAAGGATGTCTTCACCGACACGCGGGCCATTCTCGAGCCTGCGGGTGCACTGGCCATCGCCGGGGCCAAGGCCTACGCCGAACGCGAAGGCGTCAGCGGCCAGACATTCGTCGCCATCGCGTGCGGCGCCAACATGAACTTCGACCGGTTGCGTTTCGTCTCTGAACGAGCCGAGATTGGTGAACGACGCGAGGCCGTGTTCGCCGTCACCATTCCCGAGGAACGCGGCAGCTTCCGTCGGTTCTGCCAGTTGCTCGGCGACCACAACGTGACCGAGTTCAACTACCGCATCAGCCACGAATCGATTGCTCACGTCTTCGTCGGCCTCCAGGTCGAGTCGAGGGCGCAGGCCCAGGAGGTCGCCGACAGCTTCCGCCGTGCCGGCTGTACGACGCTCGACCTGACCGACGACGAACTGGCCAAGGTCCACCTCCGCCACCTCGTGGGAGGGAAGTCTCCCCTGGCGTCGCAAGAGGTGCTCTACCGGTTCGAGTTCCCCGAGCGGCCCGGAGCGCTCATGCGGTTCCTCACCCGGATGAACCCGACGTGGAACATCTCGCTCTTCCACTACCGCAACCACGGTGCTGACTACGGTCGCGTCCTGGTCGGTCTCCAAGTGCCGTTCGACGAGCAGCCCGAGTTCGACCGATTCCTGGCCGAGCTGGGCTACCCCCACTGGAACGAGACCGAGAACCCGGCCTACCGTCTCTTTCTCGGGGGATCCGAGTGGGATGCCCGGGGCGCCGAACAGGAGACTGTCTGATGGTGGAGTACGTCGTCCACGGTGCCGGCGGAATCGGCTGCGTCGTGGCCGCCAGGC
>JAQCHM010000296.1 GCA_027730885.1 Actinomycetota bacterium
CCGCTACTTCGAACCCTGGGTGTCGTTCCCCTTCGTTCCCGGCCATGAAGTCGTCGGCCAGACCGAGGACGGGCGACGTGTCGTGCTCGAGCCGGTGCTCGGCCATGCGGCCCGAGGTTTCGACCTGCCTTTTCCCGACGCCGCCCCCGGCGATGGCAACGACTACCGTCACCTGGTCTCCGGGACACTCGAACCCGGCATCCAGATCGGCTACTGCGCTTCCACCGGCGGTGGTTGGTCCAACGAGTTCGTGGCCCACGAGAGCCAGCTCCATCCGGTCGCCGATCACCTGAGCGACGAAGCCGCAGTCATGATCGAACCGGCCGCGGTTGGCGTCCATGCCGCGCTCCGTACGCCCATTGCGGACGGGGCGACGGTCGCGGTGCTCGGCTCGGGAACGATGGGCCTCACCACCGTCGCCGCCCTTCGTGCCTTCACCGGCGCCGGCACCATCATCGTCGGGGCCAAGTACCCCGAACAGGTCGACCTCGCCCGGTCGCTCGGCGCGGATGTCGTCGTCGCTCCGACCGAGCTCGGTCGCGCCGTTCGCCGAACGACCGGCAGCTTCCTCATCGGCGACGACCTCTCGGGAGGGGCCGACGTCGTGATCGACGCGGTCGGCAGTGAGGCCTCGGTCGGCGAGTCGATCGGTCTGTGTCGACCGCGGGGCACGGTCGTGCTGGTCGGCATGCCCGGTCGAATCCCTGTCGATCTGACCGCGTTGTGGCACCGCGAGACCAACCTCGTCGGCGCCTACACCTACGGCACCGAGACGATGGCGGACGGCTCGACCCGACGCAGCTTCGACCTGGCCGCCGAGCTGGTCCATTCGGCCGATCTCGGACGCCTGGTCAGCCAGACCTACCCCATCGACGACTATCAGGACGCCCTCGCGCATGCCGCAAACGCCGGGCGTCGTGGGGCGATCAAGATCTGCTTCGATCTCCGAGAGGCCTGACCCATGAGCATCATCGGCACCCGCGTCCAACGGGTCGAGGACCCTGTCCTGTTGACCACAGGCGGCACCTACGTCGACGACATCGCCTGCCCCGGTGCGCTGTTCGCCACCTTCGTCCGTTCCGTCATGCCGCACGCCACCATCACCGGCATCGACACCACATCGGCAGTCGGCTCTCCCGGCGTCGTCGGGGTCTTTACCGCCACCGATCTGGGATTCGAGCTTCGCTCCCCCGCCATGGCTCCCTTCAACCGAGAGATGAAGCGTCGCTGGCTCGCCTCGGACACCGTGCGTTATGTCGGTGAACCGGTGGCGGTCGTGGTCTCCGACACCCGCGACGCGGGAGCAGACGCGGCCGAGTTGGTCGAGATCGGTTACGAGGCGCTCCCGGTCGTCATCGGCCCCTTCACCTCGATCCGCGACAAGCAGTTACTCTTCCCCGAGGCCGGCACCAACGTTGCCTTCTCGATCCCCAAGACCGAGAAGTCGGTGCCCTTCGGCCAGTGCGACCTC
This sequence comes from Actinomycetota bacterium, assembly GCA_027730885.1. Classification (GTDB taxonomy): domain Bacteria; phylum Actinomycetota; class Acidimicrobiia; order Acidimicrobiales; family SZUA-35; genus JAHECQ01. Next base: position 1,472 of record JAQCHM010000296.1, read on the forward strand.
ACCGTCTCGTTGACCTTCGTCAACCAGCGTCTCGCCCCATGCGCGCTCGAGCCGCGAGCCGCGCTCGCCGTCTGGGAGGACGGACGGCTCACGCAGTGGTCGTCGACCCAGAACGCCCACGGGACCCGGGATCGGTTGGCCGATGCACTCGGTCTCGACAAGTCCGCGGTGCGGGTGATCGCCCCCGACGTGGGCGGAGGTTTCGGGGCCAAGAACGGCGCCTACACCGAGGACATGGTGGTCGCGCACCTGGCCCGTCACCTCGGCCGGCCGGTCCGATGGGCCAGCACTCGGTCCGAGGACATGCTGGGCATCGCTCACGGACGGGGTCAGATCTTCGAGGCCACCATGGGCGGCTCCCACGATGGTCGCATCCAGTGCTACCAGCTTCGTGTGGCTCAGGACAGCGGGGCGTACCCCGAGATCGGCACCATGCTGCCGTTCATGACCCACCTCATGACCTCGGGTGTGTACGACATCGAGCATGTCAGCTATCAGGCCGACTCGGTGGTCACCAACACCCTGCCGGTCGGTGCGTACCGGGGAGCCGGACGTCCCGAAGCGGCCGCGGCCATCGAGCGCATGGTCGACGTCTTCGCGGCCGAGTGCGGCATCGATCCAGCCGAGGTCCGACGTCGGAACTTCCTGCCGCCCGAGGCCTTCCCGCTCGCCACCCCCACCGGGGCCAAGATGGACACCGGCGAGTACGCGAGAGCCCTCGACCTGGCTTTGACGGCGGCCGGATACGACGAACTGCGGGTCGAACAGGCTCGGCGGCGGGCGACCGGTGACACCAAGCTCCTCGGCATCGGCTTGGCGACCTACGTCGAGATCACCAACCCGACCCAGACCGGCGAGTGGGGCAGCATCGAGATCCGGCCTGACGGCTCGGCGTTGCTGCTCACCGGTCAGTCGCCGCACGGCCAGGGCCACTACACCACGTTCTCCCAACTCGCGAGTGAGCTCACCGGCATCCCGATCGACCGCATCGAGGTGCGCCACGGCGATACCGACCTCATCCCGCGCGGCGCCGGCACCGGCGGATCCAAGGCAGTCCAGCTCGGTGGCACCGCGATCTGGCAGGCAACCGAACGAGTGGTCGAAGACGCCCGCCACCTGGCAGCCCAGCTGCTCGAGGCCAATCCCGACGACATCGTCCTCGACACGGCCACCTCACAGTTCTCCGTCGCGGGCACCCCGGCCATCCACCGCTCGTGGGCCGACCTCGCGGCCCAGGCGGTGGCGTCGGGGACCACCCTGAGCGCCGAGATCGACTTCCAGCCGGCCGGCGCCACCTTCCCCTTCGGTGCCCACGTCTCGGTGATCGAGGTCGACGTCGAAACCGGTGAGGTCACGGTGGTTCGTCACATCGCATGCGACGACGCCGGCACCCTCGTCAACCCGCTGCTCGTCGACGGTCAGGTCCACGGCGGGCTGGCGCAGGGCATCGCCCAGGCCCTGCTCGAGGAGGTGCGTTATGACCTCGCTGGCAACCCGCTGACCACCAACTTCATGGACTACGCAATCATCTCCGCGGCCGAACTCCCCTCGTTCGAGCGCATCGAACTCCAGACCCCGACCCCCCTCAACCCGCTGGGGGCCAAGGGAGTCGGCGAGTCCGGCACCATCGGCTCGACGCCCGCGGTGCAGAACGCCGTGGTCGATGCGCTCTCGCATCTGGGCGTGCGCCACATCGATCTGCCGGTCAAACCCGAACGGGTCTGGGAAGCGCTCCGCCGTAGCCGCTAGCCTCCGAGCCCATGCAGCTCGGAATGATGATCAACTACACCGGCGGGTTCCATGAGGCGGTCGACCAGATCGTGGATCTCGAGAAGGCGGGGCTCGATGTCCTGTGGATCCCCGAGGCGTACAGCTTCGACGCCGTCAGCCAGGTGGGCTACCTGGCGGCCCGCACCAGCCGACTGCAGATCGGCACTGGCATCCTGAACGTCTACTCCCGCACGGCCGCCGCCATGGCCCAGACCGCAGCGGGCTGCGACTACGTCAGCAAGGGCCGGTTCATCCTCGGCCTCGGCGCCAGCGGACCCCAGGTGATCGAAGGGTTCCACGGCGTGCCCTACGACAAGCCGATGGCGCGCATCAAGGAGTACATCGACGTCTGCCGCTTGGCGATGCGTCGCGAGGCGATCGTCTACTCGGGCGAAACCGTGCAGGTTCCGTTGCCCGAGGGCCAGGGCACCGGGCTCGGCAAGGCGCTGAAGCTCATCAATCACCCGGTTCGCTCCGAGGTACCGATCTTCTGGGCATCGCTCATGCCCTTGTCGGTTCGCGAAACCGCCCGTTCGGCCGACGGCTGGCTGCCCGTCTTCTTCGTGCCCGACGAGTTCCAGCGAGTCTGGGGCGACGACCTGAAGAAGGGCATGACCGAGCGGGACGACTCGCTCGGCAAGCTCGAGATCTCCGCCGGCGCCACCGTTGCCATCGGCGAGGAGTATGCGGGTGCCGGCGCCGACCCGATCCTCGATCGCAGCCGCCCGCAAACCGCCCTCTATTGGGGCGGAATGGGAGCGAGGGACAAGAACTTCTACAACACCATCGCCAAGAAGTACGGCTACGAGGCCGAAGCGATCGAGATCCAGGACCTGTACCTCGACGGCCACAAGGCCGACGCGGCTGCAGCCGTGCCCCGGGACTTCCTCCAGAAGTCCAACCTGGTGGGCCCGGCCTCACAGGTCAAGGAACGGCTCGGGGCTTGGAAGGAAGCAGGGGTCACGATCCTGAACGTGTCACCGGTCGGGCCAAACCCGGTCAGGACGATGGAACAGCTCTGCGAGCTGCTCGAGGACGCCTGATGGCCGGGCCGAATACCTCTACCTTCGATCCGGCCTGGCTCGCGCCTACCTGGTTCATCGATTCCGACGCCGAGATCGTCGGCGCCTACGCGGCGGACGCTGTGGGCGGAGCCACCGACCCGGTCGACATGGCCGTCGCCCTGTTCCATCACGTGCGTGACGGCATTCGTTACGACCCGTACAACTCCGACAACGCTCCCGAAGCGTTCCGCGCGTCTGCAGTCGCTCAGTCGTCCGCCAACTGGTGCGTGCCGAAATCGGTGCTGCTGGCGGCGGCCGCCCGCAACCGGGGCATCCCGGCCCGTCTCGGTTTCTCCGACGTCCGCAACCACCTTGAGGTGAGCCCTCTGTAGTGGTCCAGTCGTTG
>JAQCHM010000297.1 GCA_027730885.1 Actinomycetota bacterium
CGCGACCGCCCCAGCCGGTTCGCGGTCATCCCCCGTCACGGTACGACGGACGACATCCTCTGGTTCGAGGCCGACCCCACGTTCGTGCTGCATTGGACCAACGCCTTCGAGGACGGCGACGAGATCGTGCTCGACGGCTTCTTCCAACACAACCCGACGGCACGCGGCGTTGCTCGCACCATGCCATCGGAATGGAAGGGGTTCGAATCGCTCGACGTGAACACCGTCGAGACCCGGGCTCACCGGTGGAGGTTCAACCTCGTCACCGGCACTTGTACCGAGCAGTCGATGTCGGACCGCTGTTCGGAGTTCCCGATGATCAACGGCCGCCATGGCGGGCGGCGCCACCGGTACTCCTACAACGCGCTGGGAGTTCCCGGCCTGTTCGCCTTCAACGGGCTGCTCAAACACGATCTCGACACCGGCACCGAGCAAGAAGTCCGTTTCGGTGACGGTGTCTACGTGAGCGAAACGGTGATGGCACCTCGCGACAACTCGAAAGCCGAGGACGACGGCTACCTGGTGACCTTCGCCTCCGATGTCAACCGGGACGTGTCAGAGTGTCTGGTGTTCGACGCCGCCCGGCTGGACGAGGGACCCGTTGCCCGCATTCGGCTGCCCGAACGGATCGCAAGCGGCACCCACTCGACGTGGGCACCGCTGGCTGACCTCTAGGTCTGGTCAGCCGCCGAGTTCTCGGAACAGATCCGAGAGCGCATCTTGGCCGCCGGCCCGGGTCGACATGGAGTCAGCCGCCGACATCTGGCCCGAGGCGGGAGCCTGGGGAAAGCCCGGCGGCGGCGGTGTCTGAGGTGCCGGCATCCGGGGAACAGCCGGGGGCGACGGCATGGATCGGGGTGGACGTGCCTGGGTGGCTCGCGAGCCCAAAGAGGTCGCGCTCGGCCGGGTCGGCCCTGATCCCGCGGTCGGAACCGATCGTGCGGGTATCGCGGCCTGGCGAGCTTGGGCGCCGTCGGGATCATCGGCGTCGGGCCCATCGTCCTCGGATCCATCGGGCAACGGGTCGCGGTCGCCTCGGAACAACTCGGCGATGGTTCCGATTGAACCGAGTGCTGCCGACATGTCGGCCGGGACAAAGATCTTGGTGGCCCGTCCGTTGGCAATTCCTTGCAGCGCTTCCAGGTACTTGATGGCGATGACCCGCTCGTCTGTTCCCGAACTGTTGATGGCGCCGTAGACCATCTGGATGGCCGTCGCCTCACCCTGGGCCTCGACCTCCATGCGGTATTGCTCGGCCTCGGCCCGGGTGCGCACGGCCTGGGCCTCACCCTCGGCGTTGAGGATGTCGCGTTCCTTCTGGCCTTCTGCGCTCAGGATGGCTGCCTGCTTCTCGCCCTCGGCCTTGGTGATGGCCGCCGAACGCAGGCCCTCGGCCTCGGTGACGACCGCTCGACGGGTCCGCTCGGCCTTCATCTGTTCGTGCATGGCGTGCATGACGTCAGCCGGCGGGTCGATGCGCTGGATCTCGACGCGGACGACCCGGACACCCCACTTGTCGGTGGCGTCGTCGAGGATCTGCCGGAGAGCGCCGTTCACCCGTTCACGGGAGGTGAATGCCTCGTCGAGGCTCATCTCGCCGATCACGTTGCGCAGGTTGGTCTGGGCCAACTTGGTCACGGCCATGATGAAGTTCGAAACGTTGTACAACAGGCGCTGGGGGTCGGTGGCCTCGAAGTACACCACGGCGTCGACCGAGACGGCGACGTTGTCCTGCGTGATCACTTCCTGGGGCGGAACGTCGATGACCTGCTCACGCATGTCGACCACACGGATGCGCTCGACGAAGGGCAGGATCATCCGCAGGCCGGGGTCCGCCGTCTCCTTGTACTTGCCGAGTCGTTCGATGACGCCCCGCTGGTAGGGATGCACGATGCGTACACCCATGGCCATGTAGACGATGATCACGACGATGATCACGCCGAGGGCGGGTAGGAGGATCATGGATGGTTCCCTCTCTGAATTGGTGCGTCAGGGCTTGTGTGCGTGAGCGGATCGGCGGCCAGTTCGACGATGGCCCGGGTTCCTTCGATGGCCACGATGCGTACAGCCGCGCCGGCCGAGATCGTGTGGTCACCGCGGGTCTCGGCCCGCCACTCCTCGCCGCCGATGCGGACCATTCCCAGCCCCCTCGCTCGGGGTGGTACGGATTCGCCGACGACGCCATTGCTCCCGACCAACCTGTTGGCACCGGTGCCGACAGGGTTGGGCAGCTCGAGGTCGAGGCGGCGGGCCAATGGTTTGAGAGCGAAGAAGGCGACGACAGACACCACGATGAAGAGCACCCAACTACCGGGCCCCGGCAGTCCGGCGAAGCTGGCGATGGAGGCAACGACGCCACCGAGGGCGAACGGCAGCATGAAGAACGTGCCGGCCGTGAGCATCTCACCGACGCCGAAGATGGCCGCCACAACCAGCCAGGCGAAGGCCCACGTGGATGGATCGTTCATGTCGTATCCCCTCTCCTGTGCCGGTGGCCGGCAGCGGACAGACACTACCAACGTCGGCCGCGCCGGTCTGGTTCCTGAGTTCTCCCGGCAATCTGTCGGTAGCTTTCTTCCTGATGGCCCGCCTGCTCAGCGTTCACGCCCACCCCGACGACGAAGCGTCCAAGGGTGCGCCGACGGTGGCCAAGTATGTGGCCGAGGGTCACGAGGCCGTCCTGGTGTGCGCAACGGGCGGTGAGGAAGGCGACATCCTGAACCCGGCGATGGATCGCCCCGAGGTCAAGGAGAACCTGGCAGCAGTGCGGGCGGAGGAGCTGCAGCGATCGGTGAAGATCATCGGCTATCAAGACCTGTATCTCCTCGGGTATCGCGATTCCGGTATGCCCGGATCCGACGCGAACATGCGGGTCGACTGCTTCGCCAGCGCCGATCTCGACGAAGCCGCCGGTCGCCTGGTCGACATCATCCGCCGGCATCGGCCACACGTGATGGTCACCTATGCCGACGATCAGCAGGGCTACAAGCACCCTGATCACCTGAAGGTCCACGATGTCAGCCTGCTCGCCTTCGAGCGGGCGGCCGATCCGACCTGGTATCCCGAGACCGACGAGGCTCCTTGGCAACCGCTGAAGCTCTATTACTCGTTGTGGACAAGGGCTCGGATGATCGCCCATCACGATGCGTTCCTCGCTCGAGGTCTCGAGTCCCCCTACGACGCCAACTGGTTCGATCGGCGTTCGCTCGACCACCGCATCACCACGCGGGTCGATGTTCTCGAACACTACGGCGTCCGCCGCGAGGCGCTGCTGGCCCACACCACCCAGGTCGATCCGGCCGCCAAGTTCTGGTTCGGGTTGCCCGACGAGGTCGCTGCTGCCGCGTATCCGACGGAGGATTTCGTGTTGGCCCGCAGCCATGTGATCACCGACCTTCCCGAGAGCGATCTCTTCGCCGGGATCGAGGAACACGCGCATGGCTGACGGCGTCGACGGGCCCGACCTGGTCGCTCGCCTGGTGTCGGCCACTGCCGGTCGTCGCCACCCTTCGGGCCTGACCGGTCTGGTGGCCTTCGGCATCGGATCCAAGCCGGTCACCTTGGTGTTCGAGGATGGTCAAGTGCTCGGCGCGACCGACGCCGAGCCGCACGCGGTGTTGGCGCTGACCAAGAAGCAGTTCGAGGCGTGGGGGTCGGGTGAGCTGTCCCTCAGCGTCGCCTACATGCAGGGTGATGTGAAGCCCGAGGGGAGCACAGGAGCACTGCTGGCCGCGCTCGAGGTGCTCGACGACCCGGAGGTGCGAGCCGCACTGGCCTGAGGTCAGGAGCGCTGTGGTTCAGGAGCGCGGTGGTTCAGGATCGCTGCGCTGCTCTGATGTCTCGGTAGGAGATCAGGGTGGCGCCCGCTTTGGTCAGCGCGTTCTTGAAGCTGTTGTCGTGGGTGACCAAGTGGGCATCACCGACACGTGCCGACCACGACGGGGTGATGGCCCGGAGTTCGGGGGTGTCGACAGCGGGGCGGACGTGGAGCTCGGTGACGCCGGCGACGAGGTCCCGGACGGCGACGGTGACGATGGTCCTGGACTCGGCGGGGAGCGGCACGCTGACGACGCGATCCGGTACGAGGATGCCCTCCTCGGCCGTGAGGTCGCGGGCCGGAAAGCCGAGATCGACGGAAGGGTCGGGCAGGGACGCGGGGAGGCGGTACTCGACCGCGAGGTCGAGGTAGATGTCGAAGAATTCGGGCCGGCCGTACACCGCACCCAGGTGAGCATCGAGGTGGGACACGTCGAAGCCCCACAAGATGGCCCGCTCGAGCTGGGCTCGGCATTCGCGTCGGGCTTCCTCGACGTCGGCGTGGTCCCAGACGTCGGTGACCGTGCGGGGGAAGCCGCCGTCGCCGTCGAGTAGCGAGGAGCCGTGGGTGATGGGTCCCCAGCGGTAGGTGTCGAACTCGCTGTTGAGGGTGAGGGCGACACCGACGTCTTCGCCCTGGTAGTCGGCGGCTGCTCCCCGGGCCCAGGGGCTGGGAACCTGGAGGCATGCGGTGGTGGCGATTCCGTCGCGCAGAGCCTGGTAGACACCGAGGTTCGCCGCGTTTGACGACCCCAGGCCATCGCAGACGAGGACGACGGCTTTGGCGTCGGCCGGGAGTCCGAGGCGCTCGAGGAGGGGGGTCACGG
>JAQCHM010000298.1 GCA_027730885.1 Actinomycetota bacterium
CCGCCTCACCGAACTCCTGCTGGTCGTTCCAGCCCGAGATCCGCCGCACAGTCGTCGTCGGCCAGACGGTCTACACCGTGTCGGAAGCGGGCGTGAAGGCCAACGCGATCGACACCCTGGCCGAGATCGTCTGGATCCCCTTCTCCTGACGCCCCGCCCCCCGGCACCCCACCCACCCGAACTGCAGTACACGGACCGGCGAAACGCCTGTCCCTGTACTGTAGTTTTCGCTGGGCGAGGCTGGGGCTCGGCTGACTGTGGGTCAGACGCTGACGGAGTCGACGGAGATGACACCGTCGAGCGTCCGGAGTGCGGCGAGGACCCGGTCGGGGATCTGGGCACCGATCGCGATCACCATCACGGCGGTACGGCCGGCGACGTCCCGGCCGACGTCCATGTCGTCGATGTTGATATTGGCGTCGCCGAGCGCGGTACCGACCTTGCCGATGATGCCAGGACGGTTGTCGTTTCGGATCACGAGCAGGTGATCCGATGGCGGGACGTCCAGGTCGTGGCCGTCGATGCCGACGATGCGGGCCTCGTCACGAAGACCAAGCAGCGTGGCCGCCACGGAACGACCGCCGCCCGAGATCTCAAGTCGATTCACGTAGTCATGACTGGTCGAGCGGGCTACCGCGTCGACCGTGATGCCTCGGTCGACCAAGATCGAGGCCGCGTTCACGTAGGACACGGGCTCGTCGTGGGACAGCGAGAGGATGCCCTTGACCGCTGACAGCCGGGCCAAGCTGTTGTCCACCCCGCCGATGTCGCCTTCGAACTTGACCTCGATGGCGGGCGGAAGCGAGCCGACCAACGAAGCGAAGATCGCGCCGAGCTGTTCGGCCAACGGCAGGAACGGACGCATGGTTCCTGCGACCTCGGCGGCATCGATGTTGACCGCGAAGGGAACGAAGTCACCGGCGAGGGCCAGATTGACCTGTTCCGCAATGGTCACACCGGCCTTGTCCTGGGCTTCGTAGGTCGAGGCACCGAGGTGGGGCGTGACGACTACGTTCGGCAAGGTGAACAGTGGGGAGTCGGTGCAAGGTTCGGTCTTGAAGACGTCCAGGCCGGCACCAGCGACCTTGCCCGACACCAACGCGTCGTACAACGCGGCTTCGTCGACGATGCCGCCACGAGCGACGTTGACGATCCGAATGCCCGGCTTGGCCTTGGCCAGGAAGTCGGCACCGATCAACCCGATCGTCTCGGGGGTACGGGCGACGTGGACGGTGACGATGTCGGCTCGGGCGGCCAAGGTGTCGAGGTCGACCAGCTCGACGGACATCTGGCGGGCGCGATCCTCCGACACGAACGGGTCGTAGCCGATGAGCTTCATTCCGAACGCCAGGGACCGTTGCGCCACCAGCTTGCCGATACGGCCGAGGCCGATGATGGCGAGCGTCTTGTCCTGCAGTTCGATGCCGGTCCAACGCGACCGCTCCCAACGGCCGGCCTTCAGCGCGGCGTCGGCCTGCGCTGTGTTTCGGGCGGTCGCAAGGATGAGAGCCATCGTCTGTTCCGCAGCCGACACCACGTTGCTCTGCGGGGCGTTCACCACCATGACACCCCGCTTGGTGGCGGCATCGACGTCGACGTTGTCGAGGCCGACCCCGGCGCGACCCACCACGCGGAGGTCATTGGCGCCCATGAGCAGGTCCTCAGTGACGTCGGTGGCCGACCGGATGATGAGGGCCTGGGCGCCGACGAGTGCCGCCGGCAGATCGGTCGGACCCAGGTCGAGTCGGACGTCGACCATATGGCCTGCGGCCCGCAACTGGTCGAGGCCGGTGTCGGCAATCTCTTCGGTGACGAGGACTCTGGCCGGGGTGGTCATGGAGAAAAGCATGCCTGCGAACCCGATCATCGCCTCGGCCGTAGGCTGAGACATGTGACATCTGTGACCGGTTTCTCGATCGGAATCGTCGGCGCGGGCCTCTCGGGCCTGGTGGCGGCCGAACAGTTGGCGTCGAGCGGGCATCGAGTGCTGGTGACCGAACGCGGCAGCTCCCCCGGCGGGCGCCTGGCCACCCGACGCATCGGGGCGGCGTTCGTCGACCACGGAGCCCAGTTCTTCACGGTTCGCAGCGACCGGTTCCGGACCGACGTCGACGCATGGATCGAGGCCGGCGTGGTTGACGAATGGTGCCAAGGGTTCGACAAGGTGGACGGTTTCCCCCGCTATCGGGCGGACGGTGGCATGTCGGCGCTGGCCCGCCACCTCGCCGAGCGGGCGGTACGAGCGGGAGCGACCGTCGCCACCAAGGTCCGGACGACTGCGGTCATCCGGGGTGCTGTCGACTGGACGCTGACCCACGACCACTGGGTCCGAGAGCCCGACGAGGTCGACGCCGTGTTGCTGACCGCCCCGATGCCGGAGTCATTGGCCCTTCTGGCCGCGGGGGGCGTCAAGCCTGCCGATCCTGCGCTTGCGGACATCACGTACCATCGTTGCCTTGCCCTATTGGCGACGGTCGACCCCGCTGCCACGTTCACGCTCCCCGAGGCCGGGGCGACCCAACAACCTGCGGATCCGGCCTTCAGCTTCATCGCCGACAACCATCGCAAGGGCATCTCCCCCGTTCCCGCCCTGACGTTCCACACCGCGCATGCGCTGTCCGCCGAGCTCTGGGATGCGTCCGACAAAGACGTCACGGCCCGCCTGGTGCCCTCGGCGGCGGCAGCCGTTGGGCTCGAGCCCAGCGACTTCGTCGACGTTCAGCTCAAGAAGTGGCGGTTCACCGGTCCGGTCATTCCCTGGCCCGACCGCTACGCCGTCGCGGCCGGGCAGCCCCGGCCCGTCCTCCTCGCCGGCGACGCGTTCGGCGGACCGAAGGTCGAGGGCGCCTTCCTGTCCGGAGTGGCCGCGGCGACAGCAATCACCGAGTTCCTCACGGAGTCACCCCGCTGACCCAGGGCTAGCGTTGCCCGGTGACCTCGGTTCCCCCCACCGAACGGGTCAGCGGACGAGCGTGGCAAGCCTTGGCTGTCGGCGCCGCTGGCTATGTGCTGTTCGGCTTCAACTCGACTGCGACCAACCTGGCATTCAGCGCCATCGGCGACGACTTCACGTCGGCCAGCGAAGGCACCTTGTCCTGGGTTGCGTCAGGCTACTTCGTCGCCGCCGCGGCCTTCCTGCCGCTGGGCGGACGCCTGGCCGACCGGCTCGGCCGCCGCAGAGTCTTCCAGTTCGGTATGGCCGGGTTCTCTGCGTCGGCTTTACTGTCGGCGTTCGCTCCGACCATCTGGCTCCTGATCGCAGCTCGCGTGGTCCAAGCCATTGCGGGAGCGATGGTCATTCCGGCATCGCTCTCCATGATCCTGCCCGAGTTCCCGATCTCTCGCCGATCGACCGCGGTCGCCACCTGGGCCGCAGCCGGGCCGCTGTCCGCGTTCATCGCACCCTCGGCCGCATCGGCAATGCTCGCCGCGATGAGCTGGCGATGGGTCTACGGCATCAGCGCTCCGGTGGCGGTCATCACTCTCCTGTTGAGTTGGGTGACCGTCCGGGAGTCGGTCGGCGAACGGAACAGGAATCGCCTCGACCTGGGCGGAACCGCCTTGGCCGTGTCGGCGATCTCGCTGTTCATCGTCGGCATCAGCCAGGGTTCTGCCTGGGGGTGGAGTAGCGCGGCCACGGTCCTCGTCATCGCCCAATCGTTCGCTCTGGGAATCGTCTTCGTCTTCCGATCGGTCAGTCATCCGGCGCCGTTGTTGAATCTGACGCTGCTCCGGGTGCCCGCCGTGGCGATGGCCAACCTGGCCAACTTCTTCGTCTCCATCACATCGCAGTCCATCTGGCTGATCTGGCCGCTCTTCCTGCTTCGCATCTGGGAGTACGACCGCACCGACGTCGGGTTGGCCATCACCATCGGACCGACCTTCGCCGGGCCGGCGTCGCTGCTCGGAGGCCGACTGGCCGACAAGTACGGCCAGCGGTGGTTGATGGTCGGCGGGTCGGCCCTCAGCACCTGCGCGCTCATCTATGGGCTGTTCAGCCTCGGAGCAGAGCCCAACTACTGGCTTGGCCTGGCTCCCGTGATCGCCGGATTCGGTTTGGGTTGGGGCCTGTCGCATCCACAGATGAACAGCTATGCCCTCAACCACGTCCCGCCCGAGAACTTCGGGGAGACCAACGCCGCCTTCAACACCGTACGAAACATCGCGGCTGCAGTAGGGACGGCCGGGGGCGTCGCCATCGTGGGTTCGGCCGATCGAACCGACGCGCTCGCAGCATTCGGCCGGGCCAACACATTCTTCACCGTTTGGGTTGCGCTCGCGTTCGTCACCCTCGCCGTCGGGACGTGGAGACTGGAGCGCGAAGGTCACCGGACGCCCGACCGGGCCGCGCCGGCGAGCTAACGCAACAAACCCATCTCTCGACCGGCTCGGGCCAGCGACTCCCGATGCTCAGGGGCTGCGATGGCGATCAGTGCTGCCGCTCGTTCGGATACGGTCCTGCCCCGGAGCGCAGCAACGCCGTGCTCGGTGACCACGTTGTCGACAGTGTTCTTCTGCGTCGTCACGATCGCCCCTGGCTGCAGGGAAGGCACGATGCGACTGATGCTGCCGCCCTGCGCGGTTGCGTGCAGCACGACGAAGCCGTCGCCACCGGCCGAGTACTGCGCCCCTCGAGCGAAG
>JAQCHM010000299.1 GCA_027730885.1 Actinomycetota bacterium
GATGCTCTCACCCTGACGTTGAATATTCGCCAGGGTGTGACCTTCCACGACGGCACCCCACTCACGACCGACATCGTGGCACAGAACCTCGACCGGGCCCGTGGAGCGATGAACGCCCCCGCAGGCGAAGAGGGCTTCCGGAGTTCGTTCGGCGCCGACTTGGGGGCGATCAAATCGGTGCCAACGGTCGACGACACCACAGTCGAACTCGCACTCTCCGTGCCGGCGGTGTCGTTGCCCAACGTCCTGTCCGATCGACCTGGCATGATGTTGCTCCCGTCGACATTCGACGGATCGGCCAACACCGACCCGATCGGCACCGGCCCGTTCATGCTCGACTCTTGGACGGAGGGCGAAGGCGGCGAGGCCGTGCTCACCAAGTACGCCGACTACTGGGAGGCCGACTCGATCCAGATCGCCGGGCTCGTCCTCAAGGACATCCGCGACCCATCCGCACGGATCAACGCTCTGCAGGCGGGTGACATCGACGGTGCTCGTATCGAACCGGTCGATTTCGACGCAGCTGAGTCCAACTCGGATCTGACCGTCGTCACCGGCGACACCGTCGAGGTGTACTGGATGAACCTGGACATCGAGACGACGCCAGAGTTGACGATTCCAGAGGTACGCAAGGCGATGAGCCTCGCCATCGATCGTCAGACACTGGTCGACGCGTTGGCGTTCGGCCTCGGCACCGCCACGGAGACCTTGATGCCGCCGTTCTACTACGCCTCAAGCCCCAATGCGGTGCCGGTGTACGACGTCGCGGCTGCTCAGCAGCTCCTCACCGACGCAGGTGCCGGCGCGTTCGAGTTCCCGATCCTGGGCGGCTCCACCCAGGGTCTCGGCCCCTCAGTCAGCCAGGCCGTGATCGGCATGCTCGCCGAGATCGGCATCACCGTCAACTTCGATGTCGCAGGTGCAAACCTGGCCAGCCGACTCTACTTCGACCGTGACGGCGGCGGCGTCGTCGGCCCGTGGAGTGGTCGTCCCGACCCGTATCAGACCTTCGCCAATACCGACGGTCCGGGCTTCGTGAACATTGCGAAGACTTCCATCCCCGAGATCAACGACGCACTGGCCGCGGCCAATGCGGCAACCGACCCCGCCGAGCGCAACAAGTTGCTCTGGAAGGTCGATGAGCTGTCCGCTCAGTACCACGTGTCGGGCATCCCGTTGTTCTCGCCGAAGACCATCTTCGCCTACGACACAAGTATTTCGGGCCTGCCGATCTATGTCCAAGGCAAGCACGAGTTCCGCGACGCTTGCGTAGCGCCGAGCTGAGACACATCTGAAGCGAATGGCGCCGGGCCCATCCAGGGTCCGGCGCCATTCTATTCTGTGGGACATCGACCGAAGGAGATTGTACCAGCGACATGGTCAAGCTTGTCTTGCGGCGACTGTCGGGCGCGATCCCGCTGCTGTTCATCATCTCCATCATCACGTTCTCGCTCGTGCTGATGATTCCCGGCGACCCGGCGCTCACCATCGCCGGCGACTCTGCGTCCGAGCAGACACTCGCCGCGATCCGGGAGCGCCTCGGTGAGAACGACCCGATCCTGACGCGTTACTTTGCATGGATAGGCGACGTGCTCTGGCTCGACTTCGGTAGCTCGCTGTTCTCCGAGACATCCGTGACGAGCGCGATCTGGCAGCGGTTGCCGGTCACTCTCAGCCTGGCAGTTGTGGCGCTCGTCATCTCGCTGCTGATCAGCCTGCCGGCAGGCTTGATCGCCGGACTCAACTCAGGCACGATTTTCGATCGGCTGCTCACCATCGGCGCATCGATGGGCGTCGCGATCCCGAGCTTCTGGCTCGGCCTCCTGCTGTCCGTGGTGTTCGCCGTGAACAACGACTGGTTGCCTGCGATCGGCTACGTGTCGATCGCCGAGAGCCCGGTCGAATGGTTCAAGCACATGCTGCTACCGGCGTTCAGCCTCGGGCTGGCGTCGAGTGCGACCCTGACCCGGCAGCTGCGGAGCTCGGTCATCACGACGATGCAGCAGGATTACATCCGCACCGCGCGTGCCAAAGGACTTCGGGGGCGAAAGGTCGTCTTCAAGCATCTTCTCAAGAACGCATCGGTCCCGGCCGTGACGTCGCTCGGTCTCCAGATCCCGATCCTCTTGAGCGGCACTGTCATCATCGAGGGGCTGTTCAGCCTCAACGGCATCGGCAACTACGCCGTGAGCGCAGTGCTCCTGCAAGATCTCCCCGTTGTGCAGGCGGTCGTCCTGCTGAGCGCAGTGGTCGTCGTCGTGACCAACCTCGCCGTCGACATCTCGTACGCGTATCTCAACCCGAAGACCAGACTGCAATGAGCGTTACACCGGACGACGACCCGATCTCGAGTTCGGTCGGCGTGGGCACGCCTCGCGTTGATGCCAGCGGTGCGACGAACCCGGCCGCGACCGGGGCCGACGCCTGGTCGAACTTCGCCGCCTCCCGCACCGAGCCTGAGGCGGTCACGAGCGCGACCGTCACATCGCGGCAACGTTTCATCCGGCGATTCAAGCGTCAACGCCTGGCGATGGCGTCGCTGATCTTCGTCGGACTCGTTGTCCTGATCGCGATTTTCGCGCCCTGGCTGGCACCGACGGATCCGAACAAGCAAGATCTGATGAACTCCCTGAAGCCACCCTTCGGTGGAAAGGGTTTGGGCACTGACCAGCTCGGCCGCGACGTGGCCAGCAGGCTGATCATGGCGACCCGAGTATCGGTGCAGGCAGCCTTCGAGAGTGTCGGGATCGGTCTGTCGCTCGGCGTGCCTGCGGGCATGGCGGCCGGGTACTTCGGCGGGCGCACGGATCGGCTGATCATGCGCGTCAGCGACGCGCTCTTGTCGTTCCCGCCGCTGATCCTTGCGATCGCCGTGATCGCCGTCCTCGGTCGCAATCTGACCAATGCGATGATTGCGATCGGGATCATTTTCGCCCCCCGGTTCCTTCGCCTCGTGCGAGCCGAGGTGCTGTCCATCCGTGAGGAGACCTATGTGGAGGCTGCGCGGAGCATCGGGACCTCGTCACCGAAGATCCTCGTGCGCCACATCCTCCCGAACGCTATGCCGCCGCTCATCGTCCAGGCGTCGTTGTCGGCTGGCTTCGCGCTGCTGGCCGAGGCCGGGCTGAGCTTCCTCGGACTCGGCGTGCAGCCACCGCGCGCATCGTGGGGCTCGATGCTCGCCGAAGCGGCTGCCGTGATCAACCGCGAGTGGACGCTGATGATCGCGCCGGGCCTGTGCATCATCGTGATCACCCTCGCGTTCAACATCCTTGGCGATGGTCTCCGCGACTCGATCGGACGCGAGACGCGGCGCGGTGATGCGCCGACCGACGAGATGGGTGCACCGGTCGTGCCGAGGGTCGACGACGAATCATGACGATGTCCGAACCACGCACCGGGTCACCGGCAGATACCTCGGCACCACCGTTGCTCGAGGTCGACGGACTGATGGTCGACTTCAACACCGACCAGGGCTGGGCCAACATCGTCGACAACGCCACATTCAGACTCGATCGAGGCACGACCCTCGGTCTCGTCGGCGAGTCCGGGTCGGGGAAGAGCGTCACCTCGCTCGCTGTAATGGGGCTGCTGCCGAAGTCGGTCGGTCGTGTGCGGTCTGGCTCGATCCGCCTCGATGGCACCGAGCTGACCGGGTTGTCCGAGCGGCGGATGGAGGATATCCGTGGTGACACGATGGCGATGATCTTCCAGGAGCCGGCGACGAGCCTCAATCCGGCGTTCACGGTCGGCGACCAGATCGCCGAGATGGTGCGGAGGCATCGCGGAGTCAACCGTCGGCTGGCATGGGACCGAGCCATCGAGGTCCTCGGCGAGGTCGGGATCCCGAACGCCCGTAGCCGGGCGAAGGCGTACCCGCACGAGTTCTCCGGAGGGATGCGCCAGCGCGTCATGATCGCGATGGCGATCTCCTGCGAGCCGCGCCTGCTGATCGCCGATGAGCCGACCACAGCGCTCGACGTGACGATCCAAGCGCAGGTGTTGGCCCTGCTCGACCGGTTGGTACGCGACCATGACATGGCGATGCTGCTCATCACTCACGACCTCGGCGTGATCGCTCAGGTCAGCGACGAGGCACTCGTCATGTACGCGGGTCAAATCGTCGAACGTGCCCTGGTGAGCGAGCTCTACCAGCTTCCGCGGCACCCATACTCCGAGGGGCTGCTGGTCTCGATGCCCCAGATCGCCCCGCGGACGTCGGCACGACTGGCGTCGATCCCGGGCAGCCCGCCGATGCCGTGGCAGCAGCCGAGCGGCTGTCGGTTCCACCCGCGATGCCCATACGCCCTCGAGCGATGTCGGCACGACGAGGCGATCCTTGTCCAATTGTCCGAGACGCGTTCGAGTCGTTGCCTGCGCGTCGACGAGCTCGACCTCGGTCGAGGAGGTAACGAATGAGTGACCTCGTACTCGAAGTCGATCAGTTGAATGTGGTCTTCAAGGGCCGCCGCGGGCAGGCGTCGGTGCATGCGGTGCGCGACGTCGATATCACGCTCGCTCCTGGTGAGACGCTCGGCCTGGTCGGTGAGTCGGGCTCGGGCAAGTCGACCACGGCGCGCGGACTCTTGCGTCTGGTCGAACCGACGAGCGGCACGGTGCGTCTCGACGGTCAGGACCTG
>JAQCHM010000300.1 GCA_027730885.1 Actinomycetota bacterium
CGGCAAGCACAACGGTGCTGAAGAACGGTGAGCACAGCAGGCTGCGGCCCATCTCTTCAAGCACAATGCCGAGCTCGACGTAGCCGAAGCCCTGGCCGCCGTACTCCTCGGGGATGATGAGACTCTGGAGACCCATTTGCTCGGCCATCTGCTTCCAGACCGCCTGGTCGTAACCGACCTCGGTGTCCATGAGCTCGCGGACGGACGCCTCGGAGGACTTCTCCTCCATGAACGATCGGACGAAGCTACGGAGCTGTTCTTGTTCCTCGGTGAAGGCAAAGTTCATGACCGCACTGTAGGCACCGGTTCGAGCCATCGACAAAAGGTCATGTGTACACACGTGCTACAGTGCGGTCATGGCGCAACCCGATCAAACGATTCCCATGCACCCCATCGGCGTCCGTGAGCTTCGCAATCAGGTCGCAGCGATGCTGCGCCGAGCCCAGGCCGGCGAACGGCTGCTGGTCACGGTGGACGGGCGCCCCGTGGCCCAACTCGGACCTATCACGCCGTCGTCGAGCGATGACGTCACCCTGTGGGACCTTGCCGGCGCCGGACTCGTCGAGCCTCCTCGCCGCCATGATCGCCCGGCTGCGCCGAGGCCGCAGTCCATTCCGGCCGACGTCCGGACCGAACGGCTGCTCGACCACGTTCGAGGACGCTGACCGTGGCCGCGGCAACGACGAGCGCCCCGGGCACGCTGTTCATCGACTCCTCGGCCTTGCTGCGCCGCTATGTCGCCGATCCCCAGCGACCCCTGGTCGTCGACGCGATGACGGCCGCCGAGGCCTGGGCGGTCTCGGCCATCGCTCGATCCGAGGTCCAGCTCGCTCTGGTCCAGGCGGCAACGAGCGCCCGGACCCGCGACCGTTTCTGGTCGATGGTCCGCGAGGACTGGGACGCCTTCTGGCAGGTTCCCGTCGATGGCCGTTGCCTGGCAAGGGCCACCGAGATCGGCGCCCAGTTCGGACTGAGTCTGGTCGACGCCATCCACCTGGCCTCCGCCGACCGACTACCCCGACCGCTCTCCTACCTCACCTTCGAACGCCAACAGATACCCGCGGCGGCCGAGCTGGGAATGCAGGTGTTGTCGCCCTGGGACTGACCCGTCGAGCGAGGTCGGTCAGCGACCGCCGCGGCGAAAGAGGTGGCGCGCTGTGCGGATCATGATGCGCACGTCCATGGCGAGGTTCTGGCGGCGAAGATAGAAGAGGTCGTACTGCAGCTTCTCCAGCGCGTCACTCTCACTCGACGCGTAACCGAACTTCACCTGGGCCCAGCCGGTGAGACCGGGACAAACCAGGAGGCGAGACTCGTAGAACGGCAGCTTGGTCAGCAGTTCTTCGACGTAGTGCGGTTGCTCGGGTCGAGGCCCGACCAACGCAAGATCGCCGCGGATGATGTTGATCAGCTGGGGCAACTCGTCGAGATGGGTTCGTCGCAGGACCTTTCCGAGCGGCGTCACGCGCGGGTCCTCCAGGCTGGTCCATGCGGTGGGAACCGAGTCGTCGGCTCGCATGGTGCGGAACTTCAGCGTGTTGAACACCACGCCCTGCTTGCCGACGCGGGGCTGTTTGTAGAGCAGCGGGCCCTGGTTGAAGAAGGGGTTCAACGCGAGCAGCACCCCGGCGGCGGGAAGGAGGACGATCGAAGCCGGCACGGCGATGGTCACGTCGACCAGCCGCTTGAGCCGGGAGTAACGATTGCGATGGAGCTCACCGATGTCGAACAACATCGCCACCTTCTCGAGTTCGGTCACCGGGATCTTTCCCAACCATTCCTCGTAGAAGAGCGCAAGCGTCCGGATCCGCACGCCGCGGCCGTGCATGCGGCTGGCTTCGTGCACGAGGATCGGGTCGGCTTGCGCGGCCGCGTCGAGCACCAAGAGTGTCGCGGACGCTGCTTCGACCGCGGTCCGTAGCGCCTGCGGCACGGCCTCTCGTCGGTGGTTCCCTGCGTTGAACGAGCCAACGACCATCGCGGGCCGTTCGGGCTCCGAGGTCAGTTCGGCTTCGACCGCGGCAACATCCTCGACCGAGGAACAGACGAGGAAGACGCGATCGCGGCTTGCCGATCGCAGATTCAGATCTACCGACAGGTTCCAGACCAGCAACGACCAGAGTGGTATGAGCACAGCCGTCATCGCCAGCAACGGTCGGGGCAGCAACGGGGTACCGAGCGTGGCCTGGGCAATGGAGACACCGATGATCGATGCCGTTGTAGCGGCCGCGGCAGTGGCCACGGTCTCCACCCGGGAGCGTTGCAGCTCGGGCAGTCCCATCGAGTAGGACGCCGCGAGCAGAAGGCCGAGGAACAGCATCGCCCAAGGCAGTCGGGCGTCGGCGAAGAGGTCATAACGCACGGGGGCCAGAACTCGTCCATGGAGCATGGCGAAGCCGATGACCACGGTCAGTGCACCGAGCTGATGCACGAGGAGTGACAGCCGTGTCCGAACCATCGGCTCCTATCGGCCGCGCCGATGAACGATCAAGCGCTCGGAGGGCGGCAGCGGACCTTCAGCCGCACAGGTCGAAGTTGCTCGGGAGATCCACCAGTCCCGCGTCGATCGCGTACTCACGCATCTCCACCAGTTCGGGAAAAGTCGCGAAGTAGTCGAACTTCTCCATCACTTCCACGTTCACGTCGACGGAGAACACCCAGGCCGACAGGGTGTCGGCGAAGTCCTCCTCGGGATGGCTGGCGGCATAGGCGCCGACATAGCGCGGATCGAGGAGGCAGCGGTCCTCCCCGCCGTCCTCGTCGATGCCGCCGTCGATGGGCAACGAGGCGAGGTCCTCGTCGCTCCAGAACCGGTCCATCCACCCGGCCATGTAGGAGTCAGGCCTGAAGCAGCCGAGTCCGTTCCACAACGTCTCGCACTCCTCGGGCAGGAGCTCGGTGTCCAATTGGTCCGGGGTCTGGGTCAGGACGTGGGCCAACTCGTGGACCATCGTGAGGCGAAGTTCGTCGACATCGTCGGCCGCGCTGACCACATCGACCGCGACGACGAACTGTCGATGGTCCTCATCGATCGGGCCGGCAAAGGCCATAGTGTCACTCGCGGCCTCATAGCCGGCGAAGAGTTCGACGTCGGTCAGGAGGTCGACGCTCGCGACCATCGCAAGTTCCTCCCACGACGCTTCGACCACCGGGTCCGACACGCCATGGCAGAGCGGCCCGAGCGAGCCATCGACGACCGCGTAGACCGTGGTCACCTCGCCCTCTTCCTGCCCCACCGCTTCGGGATCGCACGCCACGGCCGCGGTCGGCTCCGAGGGGACCAACCGATCGCTGACCTCACCCTCGGATGAGGAGCCCGCGCACCCACCGACAAGCGCCAGACAGAAGTACCACCGGCTGAAGCGACATGGGCGCAGACGACGGAGGGAGACGGGGAGGATCACGGTGAACGAGCAGAATAGGCGCTGGCGCGAGCGACAGTAGATTGACACCCGTGGAAGCGACGACAGATTCGGCCGACCGGGCAACTAGACCGGGAGGAGGGACGTGAGGACGGTCGACGTTGCCATCGTCGGCGGCGGCATCGCCGGCATGAGTGCGGCCGCTGCCATCGCTCTGGCCCTGCCCGACGAGCGGGTCGGCGTGTTCGAGGCCGAAGCCGGCTTGACCCACCACACGACCGGCCGTTCGGCAGCGGTCTTCATCGAGAACTACGGGGCGCTTTCGCTGCGCCCGCTCACCCTGGCTTCCAAGGCGTACTACCACCGCCACGATTTCCTGACCCCGCGCGGTTACCTGGCCGTAGCCGGTCCCAGCGACGAAGGCCTGATCGACCAGCTCGTCCTCGAGGGCCGAGCGATGAATCCCAACATCGCAGCCATCGATGCCGAGGAGGCACAGCGCCTCGCTCCCCTCATGCGACCCGACCACGTCGTCGCCGCCGTCTACGAGCCCGACGCGTCGGCCATCGACGTCGCCGGGCTGCATCAGTCGTTCGTTCGCGGCTTTCGGGCCGCCGGTGGCACCATCGAGACGCTCCGTCGGATCACCGCGGGTCGTCCTGTCCGATCCGATGGTGCGTCGGGTTGGGTGCTGGAAACGACCTCGGGTCCGATCTCGTGCGGCACGGTGGTCAACGCCGCCGGAGCCTGGGGCGACGTCGTCGCGTCGTCGGCCGGCGTCGCGCCTGTCGGACTCCGGCCGCTTCGGCGTACCGCATTCATGGTCACCAGCCCGTATCCCGAATCGGGCTCGTGGCCGCTCATCGCTGACGTCGCCCACGCCTGGTACGCCAACCCCGACGGCCACCAGTTCCTGTGCTCGCTGGCCGACGAAACCCCGTCGGAGCCCTGTGATGCCAAGCCCGAGGAGGTCGACATCGCGCTGGCGATCGAACGGATCAACTCAGCCACGACGCTCGACATCCGGTCCGTCAACTCGTCCTGGGCCGGACTGCGAACGTTCAGCCCCGACCGTGGCATGGTGATCGGCCCCGACCCCGAACACCCGAGCTTCATCTGGTGCGTCGGCCAGGGCGGAACCGGAATTCAAACGGCCCCTGGGGCCGGGCAGCTTGTGGCCGACCTACTGGTGACGGGCGAGCCCGGCTCGACCTTCGAGGGCACCGGCCTCGACCTCTCCCTGATCCTTCCGGGTCGATTGCGCTGAGGCGG
>JAQCHM010000301.1 GCA_027730885.1 Actinomycetota bacterium
TCCTGGCCTCCGGTCGGTTGATCGTGATGATCCCGATGTTGTCGGCTTCTTCGTAGATGAGCTCGTCGAGGCCGGTAGTGGTGTCGCTCATCCTCGTGCCACTCCCGCCGCGACCGCCTCCAAACCAACGGGTGGGGCCTCCCAGGTCTTGAGCTCGGGCATGACCTTCTCGGCGAAGAGGTTCATGTTGCGGCGCCCCTCGGCGTAGTTCATGCCGGCGTAGGCGAAGTTCGGGAAGAAGGCGGCCATGCCGATCTTCTCCTTGATGACCGCGAGTTTCTCGAGGACCTGCTCGGGGGTGCCGTAAGGCATCAGCTTCACGAAGTCCTCGGCCGCACCGGCCTTGCCGTGACGGCTGATGTACTTGGTGATGTTCGTGTAGAACTCGTACCCCGACACACCGTCATGGGGCGCCTCGCCGAATTCGTAGTGCTTGAGCACGGTCCCGTAGTAGCCGCCGATGTACTTGTACGCCATCTCCTCGGCCCGGTCGGCGCTCTGGTCCACGAAGCAGAACCCGCCGCACAGCGGCGCGGGAGGCTCGGCGCCGTTCTCGGTGCGATACACCTCGGAGTAGACCCGGAAGTCCTCCTCGACGACGGCCCAGGGCTTCTGAGGAATGACCAGGAGCCCGATGCCGAGCCTGGCCATGATGGGCATCGACTCGGGGCTGACCGCGGCAGCGAAGGTGCGGCCACGGAAGGAACGCTGGGGCGCGGGCCGAAGCTCGCGCCGGGCTTGTTTGATCAGGGCGCCCTCGTACTCGAGGTAGCCCTGCTCGAGACCGGTGAGGATGCAGTCCGCCATTTCGACGAAGCGTTCCCGGCTGGTGTTCATGTCGACGCC
The DNA here is from genome assembly GCA_027730885.1 of Actinomycetota bacterium. Lineage (GTDB taxonomy): Bacteria > Actinomycetota > Acidimicrobiia > Acidimicrobiales > SZUA-35 > JAHECQ01. Next base: position 847 of record JAQCHM010000301.1, read on the forward strand.
GAACCCTTCGTACTCGACCCGGGCGAGTCCGCGTCCGAGGCCGAGGATCAGACGCCCCCCCGACAGGTTGTCGAGGAGGGTGATCTGCTCGGCCACCCGCATCGGGTCGTGCCACGGCAGGACGATGACACCCGTGCCCAACTGGATGGTCTTGGTCTTGGCCGCGACATAGGTGAGGAACTGCACCGGGTCCGGGCACATCGTGTAGTCGGTGAAGTGGTGCTCGACGGTCCACAGCGAGTCGAACCCGAGTTCCTCGGCCTCGACGGCCATCGCTACCTCCTGGTTCCACACCTCGGCGTCGCTCAACGCGTTTTCCGGGTTCTGGAAGGCAACGCCCATCCCTACATGCATGCTGATCCCCTTTGGTTGTTCTGATGCGGGCGTCTCGTTCAGTCGACGAGGCGGCCGTTCTCGTCCCTGATCTCCGGACCGCTCACCCGGGCCCGGCCGTCGCCGAACTTGGCGTCGCGTTGACGCAAGACCTGGTGGAGGCCGACTTCTTTCACGTCGTTCACCCATTGTTTGGCCGATGGGGCCAAGTGCCCCCGGGCGTCGATCTCGGCCGCCACCCGCTGCATCGTACGCGCGCCCATCAATTCCATACCCAGGTTGATGACCCGCTTGTTGGCCGCGAGCAGATCCGGATCGATCATGGACATCCGGTCGGCCAACTGCTCGACCTCGTGCTCGAGGAGATCGAGCGGGACCGACTTCAGGGCGAGGCCGATCTGGGCCGCTTCGGCACCGGTGACGGTGTCCCCGGTGAGAATCAAGCGCTTGGCCCACTGCGGCCCGCAGTTGTACAGCCACGTGGTGATCGGCAGCACACCCAGGTCGCGGGCCGGAGGGAAGCCAATGGTGGCGTCCTCGGCTGCGATCACGAGGTCGCACAGTCCGATGATCCCGGTGCCACCGGCAAGGCAGTAACCGTGGACCTGGGCGATGCTCGGCTTGTGCATGTCGAACAGCGGCATCAGATATTGCTGCATCCGTTCGAGTTGCCACGTGTCGTCGTCGAAGCTTTTCGCCCCTCGGTAGCGGGGCCCAGGACGCTCGCCGTCTCGGCGATCCGCGCCCAGGCTTCCCCCGCCGGTCAGGTCGTAGCCCGAGCAGAACGATCGGCCCGCTCCTCTGATGATCACACAGTGCACCGAGGTGTCGTTGTCGGCCTCCCACAGCGCCTCCTGCAGCTCCTGCTGGATGCGGAGGTTCAGCGCGTTGAGTTTCTCGGGACGGTTGAGCGTGATACGGGCTCGCCCCCGCTCCACTTCGTAGATGAGGTCGACAGGAGCAAAGGCCATACCCAGGTTTTAGGACCTGAATCCCGCCTGGTCGAATTCGAAGCTGCCGCCGACCATCGTGGCCAGCACCCGCGTGTCGGCGATCGACGTCGGGTCGACCGCGGTCGGGTCTCGATCGAGCACGGTGAGGTCTGCCAGTTTGCCGACGGCGAGCGAACCCTTCTTACCTTCGTCGAAGGCTGCGTAGGCCGACGCGTAGGTGTAGGCGTGGATGGCCTGTTCGGCGGTCAGCGCCTCGTGCGGGTTGAACGGCGCGCCCTGGGCCGTGCGCTGATTGACGAGGTCGCGGATCCCGAGCAGCGGTGAGCCGTCGACAACTGGCCGGTCCGAGCTCCCCGGCAGCACGACACCGGCGTCGAGGAACGACTTCTGCCGGTAACAGTTGGGGTGCCGATCACCGATGGCTCGAAGCATGCCGTCGCCGATCTCGGAGATGAAGCGGCCCTGGGTCACCGGGATCACACCAAGACGGGCGATCCGGACGACGTCCTCAGGCCGGGTCATGGCGCAGTGCTCGATTCGGTGGCGGGGATCGGGCCGTGGATGTCGCCTCTGCGCCTCCTCGTAGGCGTCGAGTACCGAGGCGATTGCCCGGTCGCCGATCGCGTGCGTCGCCACCTGCCAGCCCGAGATGTGGGCCTTGATGATAAGCGTGTGCAGCGTCTCTTCGGCCATCTGGAGGTATCCGGAGTTCCCCGGCTCGCCGTCGAAGTCGTCGAACATCGCCGCGGTTCGCCCGATCAGCGAACCATCGGCGAAGATCTTGGTGGCCCCGAACTTGAGCCACTCGTCCCCGAAGCCCGAGTGCAGGCCGAGGTCGAGGCAGAACGGCTCCTCGTCGTCGGGATGATGGGCGCCGGTGTGCAGGTTCTCGACCGACGGCATCATGGTGACCCGTACCCGGAGCCGGCCCGACGCTCGGGCCCGCTGGTAGGCCGCCACCTCCATCGGCTCCTTGGTCCCGAGGATGCCGCCGACCCCAGCCTCCTGACACGAGGTGATGCCTTGGGAGAGGTAGATGTCGGAGGCAACGCCGATGTTGCTGATGATGTCGGCCACCGGCATCGGGTGCAGCAGTGCGCCGACGAGCGTCTGAGCCTGCTCTTCCAGCAGTCCGTTGGGCACGCCGTCGGCATCGAGGGCCACGATGCCCCCTTCGGGGACGGCGACCTCGCCGACGCGCGCCAGACGCATGGCCGCGCTGTTGACCACGGTGAAATGGCCCGACGTGTGATAAAGCGCTACCGGATTGTCGGGGCTCACCCGGTCGAGTTCCTGGCGGGTCGGATGGCGGCGTTCGGCCAACTTGTTGTCGTCGTACCCGGTGCCGGTGACCCATACGCCGGGCGCGGCGGCAGCCGTCCGCTCGGCGATCGCCGCGACGATCTCCTCCACCGAACGTACGACCGTCGACGACAGGTTCACCTTGGTCTGCGATCCCCCGAAGACCTGCATGTGGTTGTGGGCGTCATTGAACCCGGGGACCACCGTGAGACCACGAAGGTCGATTCGACGGGACCCCTCGAACGCTTCGGCTGCTCCGACGCCGACGATGCGATCGCCGAGGATCGCAACGCTGCCGGCCCTCGGTCGGGTGGGGTCAACGGTGATGATGTTGGCATTGTCGAGCACGAGGTCGGGGGTCACCACCGTGATCGTAGTTGCACCTGTCCTCAGGTCTGCGGCTGCAGGATCTCGGACACGCCGGCGGCGGCGTCAGCCCACGACTCGGGGGTGAGCAGGGGTCGGACGACGAACTTGGAGAACCCGACGGCGAGGAAGGCGTGCATCGACTCGACCAGACCATCGGCGCCCACCGCGACCAGGTCTTCCGCGTCCAGGTCGGGGCGTCGGGCGGCCAACGCGGACCGTTCTCGGTCGGTGATGGCGTCCGCCCAACTGAGGTTGATGCCGAAGTGTTCCGGGTCGACGATCCTTCCCACCCGGGCGGCCTCGGCGTCGATGACTGCCTTGCCCTCGGCTGCCTCACCGGGGGTGCAGAGCCCAGGCATCCACCCATCACCGATACGCCCACATCGGCGGAGGGCCGCGGGCACCTGGCCGCCGAGCCACACCTCGAGTGGCTGCTGCTGCGGCCGTACGGCCAGCGTCAGATCGTCGTAGTCGAAGTGCCGTCCGTGGAAGGTCAACGGCTCACCACTCCAGAGGGTCCGCATCACGTGGAGGGACTCCTCCAGCAGCGACGTCCGCAGGTCGGCCTGGACGCCTTGGGCCTGCAACTCGGCCGGTTGCCGCAGCCCCAACACGCCGTTCAGCAAGAGACGACCTTCGGACAACTGGTCGAGCGTTGCCAGCTGTTTGGCCACGAAGACCGGGTTCCGTCCGGGAATCACGAGATGGGTCCCGAACTTGAGTCGGGGCCGGCGGCCGGCGGCGACGCCGAGCGCGGCCAGTGGTTCCATGGTCGCAGCGGTGACTACGTCGGGGACCCACAGCGAGTCGTAGCCGAGGTCGTCGAGCGCG
>JAQCHM010000302.1 GCA_027730885.1 Actinomycetota bacterium
GTGGCAGAAGTGGATGTCGAGTTCGATCTCGAGCCGGTCGATCGGGCCGCGTACGGACTGGTCCCGATCGAGGTGTCAGTTCCGCCCGGCCGCTCTGTTGTCCTCGACCTTCGTGGGATCCTCACCAGCTTTGGACTTCCTCTGCCCTATGACGTTGGCCTGCGGGTGCAGTCGGCGAACGACGTTCCTGTGGTGGCCGAACGATGGCAAGTGACGCCCGCAATCGACACCACGCTGATCGGTGCAGGCGGCGCCGATGCCAGAATCGTCCGAGGACGACAGAGCGATGCCGAGCCGGGCGAGGTTTCCGAAGAAGACATCGAGGTCGCTCCGGTTCCGGCGGCTGCACAGCCCACGGCAACGATTGGTGTGGCCAGCAGCCGAGGGGTTGAGGTCAGCAGTACTCGATGGATCGTTCCCTGGGTGGAACTGGGCGGTGAGGACGGAACCGTCTTAGTCGTGAGCGGCCCTGGGTGGATGCAGGTCGAGACCCGCCTGGTCGTTGCCGGCGAGCTCCAGCCACCGTTTCGGGCCAGCATCCCGGCCTCCGGCATCGCTCACATCGTGTTGCCAGCCGAAGCCAGCGGTGTGGCAGCAGCCCCGATCGTCATCACCGCAGATCAGCCCGTGGTGGCCGAGGTTCAGGTGGTCATCGCCGGCCTGCGGCTCACGGTCGTCCCTGCGGTGCCGGTGATCGAATGACGCGCCTCATCGTGCTTCTCGTTCTCACCGCAGCTGCAGTTGCCATTGCTCTTTTGATTCAACGGCGCCGTCCCGACCCGCCGTCGGCGCCCTCGTACCGTGCCCCAACGCAGCTGGACCGATCAGACTTTGACGGCATCGACACGCCGATTCTGCTGGTCGTGTTCGCTTCCACCACCTGTGACAGCTGCGCCGCAGTCTGGAGCCTCGTATCGACGGTCGACCGGTCAGACACGGTGGTCGAGCGAGTCCTGGTCGAGGATGACCCAGAGCGTCATCGGCGATATCGGATTGACGGTGTTCCCACGACGCTGATCGTCGATCCGCAAGGAGTTGTGCGCGGTAGTTTCTTCGGGCCGTTCTCGGCGGAAGAACTTCGTGAAGCTCTCCCTCACTAGACCACAGCCTCACGAAGCGGCAGTCTCGCTATACCAACGTCGCAGTGAACGACAAGGGTAAACCGGCAGATCCTTAGTCGAGAGTGGATGGTGAGGGTGTTGGCTTCACGATTGGGGGCTCGTTGGCGATGCGGATCAACCGGTTCACTTCGGTGCCGTCGATTGTCTCTTTCTCGAGCAGGTTGCGGGCAACCAGATCGAGGGCTTTGCGGTTCTTGGTGAGCAGCGCCCGGCACTTGTCTTCCATCGCCAGCAAGATGGCCTGGGTTTCTTCGTCGATAACTCGGGCGGTTTCGTTTGAGAACTCTTGTGAGTTCATCATGCTGTCGCCGAGGAACACGGCGCTTCCGCCACCCCATGCCATGGGGCCGACCTTTTCACTCATGCCCCATTCCTTCACCATCTTCTGGGCCGTCTCGGTGGCACGCATGAGGTCATCAGAGGCGCCGGTGGAGTTCATGTCGAACACGAGTTCTTCGGCGATCCGGCCACCTAACATCACGACCAAGCGATCTTCGATGTAGTCGCGCCGGTAGATGTGCCGGTCCTCGAGAGGTAGCTGCATGGTGACACCGAGCGCCATACCGCTCGGAATGATGGTGACCTTGTGCAGCGGGTCGGCGTTAGGCAACAGAGCGGCGCAGAGTGCGTGACCGGTCTCGTGATAGGCGACGGCCTCGCGCTCGGTCTCCGATAGCACCATAGAGTCACGCTTCACACCCATCAGCACACGGTCGCGGGCCATGTCGAAGTGATACGCCGTCACCTTCTTGTCGCCGTGACGAACGGCATAAAGGGCAGCTTCGTTCACGAGGTTGGCCAGATCGGCGCCGCTCATTCCCGGTGTGCCGCGAGCAATCACATCGATGTCGACGTCGTCAGACATCTTTTTGTGCTTGATGTGGACCTCGAGGATTTCCTTGCGATCTTCCAACTCTGGGAGTGGGACCACGACCTGTCGATCGAACCGGCCAGGTCGGAGCAGAGCGGGATCGAGGATGTCGGGCCTATTGGTGGCGGCCATCATGACGATGCCCTCCGTCGGCTCGAAACCGTCCATCTCGGCCAGCATCTGATTGAGCGTTTGCTCCCGCTCGTCGTGCCCGCCACCGAGGCCGGCGCCTCGCTTGCGGCCAATCGAGTCGATTTCATCGACGAAGATAATGGCCCGACCCATTTTGCGGGCTTCGCTGAAGAGATCGCGGACTCGACTCGCGCCGACACCGACGAACATTTCCATGAAGTCCGAGCCGGTGACCGACAGGAACGGCACGCCGGCTTCGCCGGCGACGGCGCGGGCGATGAGCGTCTTGCCGGTTCCGGGAGGTCCGACCAGCAGGACCCCCTTGGGGATGCGAGCACCGATGTCGGCGAAGCGCTCGGGGTTCTTCAGGAAGTCGACGACTTCGGTGATCTCGCGCTTCACCGCGCCGTAGCCGGCGACGTCGGCGAAGGTGGTTCCGGGCCGTTCGGTGGTGTAGGTCTTGGCCTTCGAGCGGCCGATCGACATGATGCCGCCCATCTGGGACTGCTGGCGCTTGGCCATCCACCAGAAGAAGCCGATGACGATGAGGAACGGCAGGAAGATCGGAATGAGGAGGTCGACGACGAAGTTGCCGCTGGGGGTGAGGTTCTCGAACTTGACGCCCTTGGATCTGAGCAATTCGAGGTCGGCCTCGGGAAAGGGGTCTTGGCCGGTGGTCCGGAAGGTGCTGCCGTCGACGTACTCGCCCTCGATGCGAGCGGTGACGTTGTTGTACTCGATGCCCTCTACCTCGCCCTCTTCGACCTGGGTGAGGAACTCGCTGTAGGCGACGTCGGTGCCTTCCTGCGGGTTGAACGTCGCCGTGCCGGCCAGGACGGCGATGAACACCGCGACCACGACCCACAGGGACCAGCGAGGCCAGCCGCCATCGGCGCGACCCGGCAGTTTTGGGTTGCGACCGCTGGGGGGTGGGGGTGGGGGACCGTTGTCAGCCATCGTTTCAGCTTAGGTCACGCTACTCTCGCCGCGTGGCCAGCTCGGGAGCAGTCGACGATCCCCAGCGGCGATGGGGGCTGCTAGATGTCCTCGGCTGGTTCATGGTGGCCCAGATCGGAAGCGGCCTGTGGGCCTCGGTGGTTCTCGGGCCGTTGGCTGGACGGCTGAACGCTGGTTCCCTCGGGTCACCGACCATCGCCGGCATGTTCTTCGGTGCGTACGTCCTCTGGTTCGCCTACGGACTGGGGCCGGTCATCACGACCAAGCGTCGGGGGCGAGGCCCGGTCGCCGACCTCGGCACCGCGATCCGGGCCACGGACCTGCCCATTGGCCTGGTCCTCGGCGTCTTCCTGCAGTGGCCCGTGCTGATCGCGCTCTACTTTCCCATCCTGCGGTTCGTGGACGGCGACCCGTCCGGCCAAGCGAGGGAGTTGGCCGATCGGGCGAGCGGCCTTCCCAATGCCGTCTTGCTCATCATTCTCGCCGGCATCATGGCGCCTCTCGTCGAGGAACTGTTCTTCCGCGGGTTCCTCCTGCGCGGCCTACTGCGTTGGATGCCGCCGTGGACGGCGGTGGTCGTGCAGGCAATCGTCTTCGCCCTCGTTCACCTCCAGGCGCTCCAGTTTCCCGGGCTCCTGGTCGTCGGTTTGTTCACCGGGGCCGTGGCGGTGCGGACGGGGCGCCTCGGAATGTGCTGGGCCATCCACGCCGGATTCAACGGCCTGACGCTGACCACCCTCCTCCTCAGCTGACTCCGGAAGTTGGCCTTATGGCCCATGTTCGGCGACGGGTTCGATCCGATGGTGATGCAGGCCACATGCAGCCGAGGGAGCCATCTGATGACCAATCGACACAACCGACGCATCTCGCCCATCGCGGCGGGCAAACAGGACACCCAGCAGTGCAAGCTGTACGGGTTCGAGGTGGTGGCGATCACCATCACCGTTGATGGCAACCCGCTCGAGATGAGCGCCTGCGCCAACTGCGATACCCGAAGTTGGAATCTCGCGGGAGCCCCCGTGGAGTTGTCGAAGGTGCTGGAGCAGGTCGGCGAGCACGCCGGCCGACGACGCTGACCTGGGGATGACCAACCTGGCGCCTCGTTGAGTGCAACCATGGGGACCGCATGGCCGAACTCACCCCCACCCCCGATGTCGAGGAGACGCCGGAGCCGGCGCCTATCGTTCGGCCCGATTCGGCCGGGGTTCCATCGCCCGACAGGCGTCTGCTCGGCCTGGTCATCGCGATCGTTGCCGCGGTCTATGTGTTCGCCCAACTGCGGCCCGGTCTCTTGTTGGCCGACAACACCCCCTCGGGCGGAGACATGGGCGCCCACGTCTGGGGCCCGGCCTACCTGCGCGACAGCCTGCTGACGTCGGGCCGTCTGACCGGTTGGACCAACGACTGGTACGCCGGCTTTCCCGCATACCACTTCTACATGGTCGTTCCGGCGTTGGCCATCCTCGCCCTCAACAGCGGGCTCAACCCCCTCCTCGGCGTTCCAGCGGCCGCCGTCCTCCTCGTCGCCGTCGTCGTCATCGGGCGCCGCAGCG
>JAQCHM010000303.1 GCA_027730885.1 Actinomycetota bacterium
GGCCATGGCCATGGCCGCGGTGCGGGCCCGCCGCAGCCTGGCCGAAATGGAAGGTTGGCTGCCGGCGGCCTCGGGTGCTCATCTGCGCTCGGGTGATGAGATGTCCCGCCGATTCGCGCGGTACCCGGGCGTCGTCGAGCGGGCAGCCGAGCTGGGGTTGGCCTGCGCGTTCGACCTGTCGCTGGTGGCCCCCAAGCTGCCCCCGTTTCCTTGCCCCGACGATCTGTCCGAGATGGCCTACCTCCGACGTCTGGTCGAGGAGGGCGGCCTGCTGCGCTACGGACCGAGACACGCCCCGTATGTGACCGGCGCGTGGGAGCAACTCGATCACGAACTCGATCTCATCGAGAACCTGGGTTTCCCCGGCTACTTCCTGGTGGTGTGGGACATCGTCGACTTCTGTCGTCGCAACGACATCTTCTGTCAGGGCCGAGGGTCGGCCGCCAACTCGGCGGTGTGTTACGTGCTCGGCATCACCAAGGCCGACGCGGTGTCCCTCGGGCTGTTGTTCGAACGCTTCTTGTCTCCCGAACGCGACGGCCCACCCGACATCGACATCGACATCGAGTCCGACCGTCGAGAAGAGGCCATCCAGTACGTGTACCAACGGCACGACCGGCGCCACGCCGCCCAGGTGGCCAACGTCATCACCTACCGGGGACGCTCGGCGGTGCGAGACGCAGCCAAAGCTCTGGGCTATGCGTCGGGTCAGCAGGACGCCTTCGCCAAGTCGGTCGACCGATGGTCGGGTCGAGCCGGCGATGCGTCGGTCGAACTCCCCGACGACGTCATCGATCTGGCTGCCCAGTTCCGTGATCTTCCCCGCCATCTGGGCATCCACTCCGGTGGCATGGTCATGTGCGACCGGCCGGTCATCGAGGTCTGCCCGGTCGAGTGGGGACGCATGGCCGACCGCACGGTGCTGCAGTGGGACAAGGACGACTGCGCCGCGGCCGGTTTGGTCAAGTTCGATCTGCTCGGCCTCGGGATGTTGTCGGCCCTGCACTATGCGGTCGACTTCATGGCCGAACACCATGGCGTCGAGGTCGACCTGGCCGCGCTCGAACAGGAACAGGCGGTCTACGACATGCTCTGTCACGCCGACTCGGTCGGCGTGTTCCAGATCGAATCACGGGCCCAGATGGCCACCCTTCCCCGCCTTCGTCCCCGCAGTTTCTACGACCTGGTGGTCGAGATCGCCCTCATCCGCCCGGGCCCCATCCAGGGCGGGTCGGTGCACCCCTACATCCGGCGTCGCAATGGGCAAGAGCCGGTCACCTATCTGCATCCGCTACTCGAGCATGCGCTGGAGAAGACCCTTGGGGTGCCGCTCTTCCAGGAGCAGCTCATGCAGATGGCCATCGACATCTCGGGGTTCAGCCCGGCCGAGGCCGACCTGCTGCGGCGGGCCATGGGGTCCAAACGCAGCGTGGCGCGAATGGAGCAGCTGAAGGTCCGGTTCTTCGCCGGGATGTACGAGCGGGGCGTGACCGAAGAAGTCGGTCATCTCATCTGGGACAAGCTGGTGGCCTTCGCCAACTACGGGTTTCCCGAAAGCCACTCCATCAGCTTTGCCTACTTGGTGTACTCGTCATCGTGGATCAAGCTGCACTACCCGGCAGCGTTCTGCGCGGCTCTGCTGAAGGCTCAGCCGATGGGGTTCTACTCGCCTCATTCACTGGTGCAGGACGCTCGTCGGCACGGGGTGCCAACCCTCGGCCCCGATGTCAACGCGTCCGCGGCCGACGCCACCCCTGAGCCCTTGCCCTTCGGGATGACCGAACCGTCGGTCGGTGTCCCTGGAGCTGACGACATCGTTCGGGAGCGCCGGGACCACGGGTGGGCGGTTCGCATGGGCATCGGGTCGGTCCGCCACATCGGCTCGACGTTGGCCGAGGTCATCGCAGCAGGACGGCCCTACACCTCGATCGAAGACCTGGCCCGGCGAGCCGAGCTCAACGCCGAACAACTCGAGGCGCTGGCCACCGCTGGGGCCTTGGCCTGCCTAGCCCCGGGTGGCGAAACGTCGGGATCCAACCGGCGATCGCAGCTGTGGGAGGCAGGAGCGGTTGCCCGCATGGGTGGACCTGGCCGCCTGGCCGGCATCGTCACCGGCGCCACGGCACCGCAGCTTCCTGGCATGGATGATCAGGAGGAGGCGTTGGCCGATCTGTGGGCCACCGGGGTGGCGCCCGACGGGCACCCGACCCGATTCCTGCGGGCCGCTCTCGACGCCCGGGGGGTGGTGCGGGCCTGCGACCTGGCCGAGTCCGAGCACGGATCGAAGGTGTGGGTCGGGGGCGTGGTCACCCACCGCCAGCGTCCGGCCACCGCGTCGGGCACCACCTTCATCGGCATGGAGGACGAGACCGGGCTGATGAACGTCGTGGTGTCGGTGGGCTGCTGGCAGCGTTACCGCAAGGTGGCCCGCAACGCTCCGGCCTTGCTCATCCGTGGCCGGATCGAACGCCAGGGCGCAGTGGTGAACATCGTGGCCGAACGCATCGAACCCCTCCCCATCACGCATCGGGAGTGTGGCGGTGCCGAAAGCGGTGCCCAGGCACTCCCGATGGCGGGTGGACGGGCACTACCGATGCAGAGTCGGGACTTCCGCTAGACGCGGGCGGCTTTGAGCGACTTGAGCCGACGGGCGCGAGCGATGGGGTCGAGGTCGGCCTTGCGCAGGCGCACGTTGACCGGGGTCACCTCGACGCATTCGTCATCGGCGATGAACTCGAGCGCTTGTTCGAGCGACAAGACCCGCGGCGGTGTGAGCTTGACCGTCGCGTCCGACGAGGCGGCGCGATGGTTGGTCAGCTGCTTCTCCCGGCAGACGTTGACGTCCATGTCCTCGGACCGGCTGTTCTCGCCCACGATCATGCCGCAGTAGACGACCGTGGTCGGCGACACCAACATCTGGGCCCGCTCCTGGAGGCTGATGAGGGCATAGGCGGTGGTGGGGCCCTTGCGGTCGGCGACGAGGGAGCCGGTGGCCCGGGTGCGAAGCTCGCCGAACCACGGCTCGAAGCCTTCGAAGGTGTGGTTGAGGACACCGGTGCCACGGGTCTCGGTCATGAACTCGGTGCGGAACCCGATGAGACCACGGGCCGGGACCAGGTAGTCGAGACGGATCCAGCCGGTGCCATGGTTGACCATGTTCTCCATTCGACCCTTGCGGGCAGCGAGGAGCTGGGTGATGGCGCCGAGGTAGTCCTCGGGGGCATCGATGGTGACGCGCTCGACCGGCTCGTGCAGGGTGCCGTCGATCTCACGGGTGACGACCTGGGGCTTGCCGACGGTGAGCTCGAAACCTTCGCGCCGCATCTGCTCGACCAGGACGGCGAGCTGCAACTCGCCGCGGGCCTGCACGTCCCAGGTGTCGGGGCGGTCGGTCGGGCTGACGCGGAGGCTGACGTTGCCGACCAGTTCGGCGTCGAGGCGTCCCTTGACCATGCGGGCCGTCAGCTTGTCGCCCTCGGACCCTGCGAGTGGCGACGTGTTGACGCCGATGGTCATGGACAGGGCCGGCTCGTCGACCTCGATGACGGGGAGTGGGCGGGGGTCCTCGAGGTCGACCAGGGTCTCGCCGATCATGATGTCGGCGATGCCGGCAACCGCGACCAGATCGCCGGGCATGGCCTTTTCGGCCGGGACCCGTTCGAGGTGATGCGTCAGGTAGAGCTCGGTGAGCTTGACCCGTTGGATCGAGCCGTCGACCCGGCTGAGGCCGACCTGTTGTCCCCTGGTGAGCGAACCGTTGACCACCCGACACAAGGCAAGCCGGCCGAGGTACGGGGAGGAGTCGAGGTTGGTGACCCACGCCTGGGTGGGGTGACCGGCGGTGAAAGCGGGCGGCGGGATCTGCTCGACCAGCATCTTGAACAGCGGCTCGAGGTCGGTACCGGGAACGTCGGCATCGAGTGATGCCCAGCCGTCACGGGCTGCGCAATAGACGATGGGGAAGTCGATCTGATCCTCGGTGGCGTCGATGTCGAGGAACAGTTCGTAGACCTCGTCGACGACGTCTTTGATGCGGGCGTCGGGCCGGTCGACCTTGTTGATGACGAGGATGACCGGGAGATCACGGGCCAGAGCTTTGCGAAGCACGAAGCGGGTTTGGGGGAGCGGACCCTCGGCCGCGTCGACCAACAGGACGACGCCGTCGACCATCGTGAGCGCCCGCTCCACCTCGCCGCCGAAGTCGGCGTGCCCGGGTGTGTCGACGACATTGATGGTGATTCCCGACCACACCACCGAGGTGTTCTTGGCCAGGATGGTGATGCCTTTCTCCCGTTCGAGGTCGCCGGAGTCCATGACACGGTCGGTGACGGCCTCGTTGGAGCGGAACGCGCCGGTCTGGCGCAGCATGGCGTCGACCAGGGTTGTCTTTCCGTGGTCGACGTGTGCAACGATGGCGACGTTGCGCAGATCGTTGCGTCGAGAATCGGCACTGCTGAAATCGATCGTGCTCGATGCACGCGAATCCTCGGTGTTGCGCGCGCCTGTTGCCATGGGAAACCTCAAAAACGGTGGGACCGGATGGCGGGGTCGCACCGGTGCCTGACAAGGATAACGCCGTTTAGCGTGGCTCCCAGAGCCTGACCCAGCCCTTCTCGATTTCGAGGTCTC
>JAQCHM010000304.1 GCA_027730885.1 Actinomycetota bacterium
GGATCATCACGATCAACCGACCGGGGGCCAGGAACGCGCTCGGCTGGTCGACCTACGACAAGCTCGAACAGGCGGTGCGCAACAGCACGGCCCGCTGTCTCGTCGTCACCGCCACCGATCCGGTGTTCTGCTCGGGCGACGACGTGAAGCAGATCATGGGCGGTGGCGACAGGCCACCGGACCTGGAGAGCCGTGCGCCGCGGCTCACTCCAGCAGCTGACGCGTTGTTGCACACCGACATCCCGGTCATCGCCGCGGTCAACGGCGCCGCGGTCGGTTGGGGCATGGAGCTTGCCCTGTTCGCGGACGTCCGAGTCGCATCCGAGAAGGCTCGCTTCGGTGAGCTGTTCGTGCTCCGCGGTCTGGTTACCGACGTCGGTGGTATCGGTCGGCTGACGTCGGTCGTCGGTCGCGAGAAGGCAGCCGAGATGCTGTTCACCGGCGAGATCATCGACGCCGCCGAGGCGCTCCGCATCGGTCTGGTGTCTCGTGTCGTGCCCCACGACGAGCTGATGCCGACCGCCATGACGCTCGCGGCCCGCATCGCCGCCAACCCACCGCTGGCGGTGCAGAGCCTGAAGGCCGGGTTGCGTAAGGCGGTCGATCCTGACTGGAACGATCTGGGTGTGTGGGTCTCGATCAACCTGGCCCGTCTGTTCAAGACCAACGATCATCGCGAAGGCGTCAAGAGCTTCCTCGAGAAGCGCCCGGCCAACTACACCGGCACCTGACCGGTCCACCCACTTGAGAGGTAATCCGTGAAATTCGGCGTCATGTTCTCCAACACCGGGGCCTACGCCCAGCCCGAGCACGCGGCCGCCCTCGCGGTCGCGGCCGAGGAGGCCGGCCTCGAGTCGATCTGGGCCATCGAGCACGTCATCGTTCCCAACGGGTACGAGTCGGAGTATCCGTATCACGACTCGGGTCAGATGCCCTTCAGCAAGGACATGGACCTCCCCGATCCGTTGCTCTGGTTGAGCTACGTCGCCGCGTTGACCAGTAGGATTCAGCTCGCCACCGGGATTCTCATCGTGCCCCAACGCAACCCGGTCGTGCTGGCCAAGGAGGTGGCCACCCTGGCCCGTCTTTCCAACGGCCGGTTCCATCTAGGCATCGGCGTCGGGTGGCTGCAGGAGGAGTTCGAGATGCTCGGCGTGCCGTTCGAGCGGCGGGGTGCCCGAACCGACGAGATGGTTGCCGCCATGCAGGAGCTCTGGGCGTCAGAGACGCACAGCTCGTTCCATGGCGAGTTCTACGACTTCGACGAGATCTACATGCGGCCCCAGCCCCCGGGCCGGCAGGTGCCGATCATCGTCGGCGGACATTCGACGCTGGCCGCCAAGCGAGCAGGCCGCTACGGCGACGGCTTCTTCCCCGGAGGCGGTGACGTGGACGCACTGCTCGAGGTTCGCGAGCAGATGCGGGGGTTCGCGGTCGATGCCGGGCGCGATCCCGATGCCATCGAGTTCACGGCGGGTGTCTGGAGTCCGCGGCGCGACAGCATCGATGGATATGGGCGCCTGGAGGAACTGGGCTTCGATCGGCTGATCGTGAGCCCACCGAGTTCGAACCCCGATGCCATTCGGCAGGCCATGGAGGAACTGGGCGAGAAGATCGCGTCGGTGGCAACCCATTGATCGTGACGCGGGAGTGACACCTCTCGAACGGCTGACGCCGCTCCTCCCGCTGATCGCGGCCACCGGACCGGAATCCGACCTGCATCGGCGCCCGTCGTCGGTGGTGATGCAGCGATTGGCCAAGGCCGACCTCATGCGCATGGTCGTCCCCCAGGAGTACCGAGGCGAGGGTGCTTCGTCGTCGGAGTTCATGACCTTCGTCGAGGCCATCGCCCGGGTGCACCCGTCGACCGCGTGGACCGCCATGACGTGCAACGAGGAGGCCGGCATTGCCAGCGCATACCTCGAGCCCGAGACGATGCGGCGACTGTTCGTGGACACGCCCGATCTGGTCATCGCCGGCTCCGGCGTGCCCCGCGGACTCGCTCGACCGGCCGCTGGGGGCTGGACCGTCTCGGGCCGTTGGGACTTCGTGAGCGGGGCCGACGTCGCCGACCGGATGGTGCTCGCATCTCAGGTCGCGGACAGTAAGCCGCTGCGGCTCTGTTTCGTGCTCGTACCGGCGCATGACGTACGAATCGAGGACACCTGGCACACCCTCGGTCTGCGCGGGACCGGGAGCAACGACGTCGTGGCCGACGAACTCTTCGTACCGGACGAGTGGTGTGGGGTGGTCGAGAACTTCTCGCGCCCTCGGCCGGACACGCCGTTCTACCGCCTGCCGTCCAGCCTGCGCTTTCCGTTCCCCAAGGTCGGCGTCGCGTGCGGCGTGGCCCGGGCCGCCCTTGATGCGTTCGTGGCCATGGCCTCCGAGAGGCGCCCGCTGAACCACCGGTCGGTGCTGGCCGAACGCCCGAGTGTGCAGATCGCCGTTGCCGCAGCCGAGGCGACGTTGTCGTCGGCTCGCGCGTGGGCCCTCGAGATGGCTGAAGAGTTGTGGGCTGCAGCTGCTGACTCGCCCGAGATCGATCCGAAGCTTCATGCTCGCTGCCGTCTGGCGTGTTCGCACGCCGTAGCGGCCGGCATCGACGCCATCGAGTCGGTCGTTACCGAGGCCGGCGCGAGCGCCAACCGCCTGTGGCCCGAAGCTATGGACTTCCGCCCCGACCCCGACTTCGACCGGGGCCCCAATCTCGGCCAACTCTTGGCCGACGCCCGCGCCGTCGGAGGCCACTTCACCGTCGGGTCCTACCAGCGGACCGTTGCCGGTCGGGTACTGCTTGGTCTGCCTGCGGGCGATCCCCAGTTCTGACGCGCGAATTGGGTCGCATCCGCCGGTCGCGGAGGGGGATGCGGAGCCGCTCGGCCCGGCGTGCTAGGACTACGGCATGGGCAAGCTCGACGGAAAAGTCGCAATCATCACCGGGGGAGCACGAGGCCAGGGTGCCGCTGAGGGCCGCCTGTTCCTCTCCTACGGGGCCAAGGTCGTCCTGACCGATGTACTCGACGAGGTCGGCGAAAGGACCGCAGGCGAGCTCGGCGCCGAGTTCCTTCATCACGACGTGACCAGCGAGGACGGCTGGGCCAAGGTCGTCGCCGACGTCAAGGAGCGGTACGGCCGGATCGACGTCCTGGTCAACAACGCCGGCATCCTGCACGCCTCGCGCCTCGTCAACTACAAGACAGCCGACTGGGACCGAGTCATCGCCATCAACCAGACGGGCGTGTTCTTCGGGATGCGAGCAGTGGCACCGGTCATGATCGAGCAGGGTTCGGGCTCGATCGTGAACATCTCGTCGGTCGCCGGCCTCGAGGGCCCGTTCGGATCGATGGCCTACACGGCCACCAAGTTCGCGGTTCGAGGCATGACGAAGGTCGCGGCAAAGGAACTTGCGCCCAATGGTGTTCGGGTCAACTCGGTGCACCCGGGCCTCATCGACACCGCGATGACCGCGGACTTCCCGAAGGAACGCATGCTTCGCGCCGTGCCGCTCGGCCGTGAGGCGCGGCCCGACGAAGTGGGCGAGCTCGTGGCCTTCCTCGCCTCCGACGAGGCCAGCTACTGCACTGGTCAGGAGTTCGTCGTCGATGGCGGCATGTGCGGCTGAGCGCCCGCCGGCAAACCTTTGAGCGCCGTCGGGCGCACGGTGGCGCTTGCCGGGTGCTGCACCATCGTCTCGCACACCCTCTCACGACAGACCTACCCGCTGCTCACCACGGCCATGGCCGACGAGCTCGGGTGGTCCCATCAGAAGGCAGGACTCCCCGTCACTGCCATCTTCTTCGCCTACCTGATCGGGGTGGCGTTGATGACGGTGATCTCTGGCCCACTGGCGCCGAAGTCGACCCTCGTTGGTGGCTTGGCCTTGTCGGGGCTCGGGTTCGGCGTCTTGGGGTCGCTCAGCCACTTCGCGGCCCTGCTCGCCGGCTTCCTCTGCTCGGGATTGGGGAGCGCGGGGATCTGGTTGTCCATCCCCACCATCGCCACCAAAGCGGTCAGCCCAGCTCGGCGGGCCATGGTGATGGGCTACCTTTCGGCATCGATGGGTATCGGCATGGTCCTCACCGGCCAGGTCGTCCGCCTCGTGCGCCAGTCGGTCGACGATCAGAGTTTGTGGCGACCCTTCTGGTTCGGCGCTGCGGCCTTTGCCTTGACGACCTCGGTGTTCGTCGCGTTTCTGATGCCCGCCGACGAGACCGAGGCGGTGGCGAGTCGATTGTCGTTGTCCAATCTCCGGGCGGTGCCCGGATGGAAGTCGTTGAGTGCTGCCTTCTTCGCGTTCGGCATCATCGTCGCCACGTTCTCGCCCTTTCTCGGCCCCAAATTGGAGGAGGACGGCTTCAGCCGTGGCCATGTGTCGAGCCTGTTCTCGCTCCTCGGCCTGGCCGCTGTCGGAGCGTTGGGCACCGGGCGCCTGTCCGACCGCATTGGCCGGCGGGCCGTGTTGATCGGGGCAATGGCTATGGTGGGCCTGGCTTCACTGCTGGTGCTGGTCGGCCGCGAACCCTTTGTCGCCCTGGCCATTGGGATCTACGGCCTCGCGTCGTTCACGGTCCCTGTCCTGGTGGCCACGACCATCCGGGACCACGTCAGCGATC
>JAQCHM010000305.1 GCA_027730885.1 Actinomycetota bacterium
ATGCCCCGGAAGCTACACGCAACCCTCCCACCGACGCCCCTCAGCCCCCAGCCCACCGAAATTTGCAGCGGATTCCACGCTGGGCGTGGAATCCGCTGCACAGAACGGCGGAGTGGGGGCTCGATGCGGTAGGCGGCGGGCGCGCGAGCCAAGATGGGACCGTTCGACGCGCGAGACCAGCTGCGCTCAGCGCGACCGTCACGACCATTCCGACCGTTCCGACCGTTCGAAAGGAAGAACC
Source organism: Actinomycetota bacterium (assembly GCA_027730885.1). GTDB lineage: Bacteria > Actinomycetota > Acidimicrobiia > Acidimicrobiales > SZUA-35 > JAHECQ01. Next base: position 242 of record JAQCHM010000305.1, read on the forward strand.
AGGTGGACACCGATGTCACCGAGGACCAGCGAGCGTTGCTCGATGTCTCAGCACGCTTCATGGAGCAGACATGCCCGCTCACCGTCATCCGCGACGAGGTGCTGCGAGACCAGGCGTTCACCGACAGCTACCGCCGACAGGCAGCAGAGCTGGGGTGGTACTCGATGCTGGTGCCCGAATCGCTCGGCGGCGGCTGCCTCTCCGGTAACGGGCCGCTCGATGCCGCGTTGATCGCCTACAAGCGCGGCGCCGGCCTCCAGCCCGGATCCTTCGTGGGAACCAACGTGGTCGCGTACGCGGTGGTTCTCGGAGGCACCGACGAGCTGCGCCAAGACGTGTTGCCGCGGTTGGTGAACGGTGAGGTCTCGGCGTCCTGGGCTCTGGCCAGCGTCGGCAGCAACGCTCGACTCGGTGGCGGGGTCACCGCCTCGCCCACCGCCGACGGGGGCGTCACGATCACCGGCCGCAAGACGGCAGTCCAGGATGTCGAGCCCACGTCACTGCTGCTGGTCACGTGCGAAACACCCGACGGCACGGTCCAGGTCGTCGTGGGCGCCGACGAGCCCGGCGTCTCGGTCACCCCGCTCGAATCGCTCGACCTGAGTCGCCGCTTCGCGGAGGTCCGCTTCGACGACGTCCGGGTATCCCCGCCCGCTGTTCTCAGCACCAGCGAGGACCAGCTCAACCAACAATTGGCCATCGCGGCGCTCCTGACCGCGGCGGAATCGGTCGGGGCGATGGACCACGAGTTCGAGATGACCCTCCAGTACGCCAAAGATCGCATCGCCTTCGGCCGACCGATCGGTTCGTTCCAGGCGGTCAAACATCTGCTCGCCGACACCAGCCTCGCGGTCGAGATCGGCAAAGCGGTCGTCCTGGCGGCCGCCCGGTCACTGGGTACCGACGACGGCTACGGACCCCAGGCGGCAAGCATCGCCAAGGCCCAGGTCGGCGAGGCGGCCGTCGAGCTGGCGCAGAACTGCTTCCAGATCTTCGGCGGCATCGGCTATACGTGGGGACACGACCAGCACCTCTACCTGCGCCGACTCACCTCCGATGCCGGGCTCTACGGCGACGCCTCCTGGCATCGCGAACATCTCTGTCAGTTGTCCGGTCTGTAACCAACAAAGAACGCAAGAACGAGGATCGACATGAGCAGCACAACCACCGCCGGAGACGTCGAAGACTTCCGGCTCGAGGCCAGGGTTTGGATCCAGGCCAACCTCGAGCCCCGCGCCGAGACCGTGAACGTCGGTCGGCTCGAGGGTGAAACCACGACCCACGAGGAATTCGACAAGGCACGTGCCCTGCAACGAAAGCTCTTCGAGGGAGGTTTTGCCGGGCTTTCCTACCCCGTTGAGTACGGCGGTCGCGGCCTCACCGCGCTGCACGAACGCATCTTCCGGGAGGAAGCGGCTGGCTACGTCACCCCCGATTTCGGTGCCGCCGGCGCGGTGACCTTCGGCGCCATCGGCCGCTCGCTACTCGCCCACTGCCCTCCCGAATTCCTGGAACAACACATCCCCAGGATCCTCTCGGGCGAGGAAATGTGGTGTCAGTTCTACTCCGAACCCGAAGCTGGTTCCGATCTTGCCGGCATCCGAACCCGCGCCATCCGCGACGGCGACCGCTGGATCATCACCGGATCGAAGATCTGGAGCAGCGGCGCCTATCTGGCCGACTGGGCCATGTGCCTGGCCCGAACCGACTGGCACGCCCCCAAGCACCGCGGCCTCACCTGGTTCGCCCTTCCCACCGACGCCAAGGGCGTCACCATCAATCAGATCAAGCAGATCAACGGCAACGCTGAGTTCTGCGAGGAGTTCCTCGACGAGGTCGAGGTCGCCGACGATCACATCATCGGCGAGGTCAACAAGGGCTGGGCGGTAACCCAGACGATGCTGGTCTACGAGCGCGGCGCGGGCGAGATGGGCGCCGCCACGGTCGAACCCCGCGAACTGGCTCCCGACCTGGTCGAGTTGGCCAAACGGGTGGGCCGCACCGAAGATCCCGCGGCCCGCCAGGCCATCGCCAAGGCCCACATCAATGACTACTCCCAGTACCACCTCGGCCATCGGATCGCAGCTCGACTGGCCAAGTCCAAGACCCCGGACCCGGCGGTCGCCGCGTACGGGAAACTTGCCTCGGGCGTGCTTGCGCCCATTCGAGCCCGCCTCGGCATGGAGGTCGGAGGCCCTGCTGCGCTCACCTGGACCAGCGCTGAGGAGGGTGCAGGACAGACGGCGCTGAACTATCTCAACGGGCGAGTTACGAGCATTGCTGCCGGGACCAACGAGATGCAGCGCAACGGCATCGGCGAACGCGTACTCGGTCTGCCCCGAGAGCCGAGCTTCGACACCAACAAGCCCTTCAGCGACGTCCTGAACAGCGCTCGCAACTGGGAAAGCAAGGTCGGCTGACCATGGGCCGGCTCGACGAGGTCGGCGACAACGACGGGTGGCTCTGCTGGCTGTGCGATCAGGCCGTCGACCCCGCCATGTCGGTCAACGATCCCCGCGGCCCCAGCGTGGACACAATCACGACCAAGGCCCGGAACAAGAAAGGCCCGATGCCGGCCGAACGCCTCGCTCACCGCGCCTGCAACACCAACAAGGGCGCAACCGCGCCGATCGTGCATTGGCCGAGCGACCTCTTCATCGCCGATCCGGCCCCCATCGTCGCCACCGTCGAACAGTTGCAGCGAAAGAAAGGCCGAGCGGTCGTCGGTCGCTTCCCCAGCCCGGCCGACGCCGACGCCGCAGCCAGTTGGCTGGCCGATCGCCTCAAACGCCTCGCTCCCGACGACACCTTTCACACTTCGGTCGACCAGGGCGGCGGCCAGTTCGTCCTGACGCTCCACAGCACAACGCCGTGAAGGTCCCGGCGGACTACATCTGTGAGCACGGGCTCCCCAAGCCCTGGGCTACCTGCACCGACTGCATGTACCTGCCGAAGGACCTGCAACCAGAACCGCCCCGCTCCCGAGCCCGTGAAGCCTGCAACCAGGACACGGGCGACATCTACCGGGCCACGGTCACCAACCCGAGCCCGACCCGAGGCCCAAGCCAGGACACCGGTCCCCCGCCGGATCACGCGATTGCCGAAGTCGGGCGACGACGAAGTGCCACCACTGCTCGGCGACAAAGACCTGGCGTACGCAATTCCCCCGCAGAACCTGCGGTATCACGTGCAAGGCTCGGACCAGGACTGGCTCCCCATCTCGTCGATGCCCCACGAGCTTCGAGCCGGCGGCTTCGTCTACCTCCAGGACGACGCCAAGTGGATCGCGCGTTGCCGGGTCCGCGGGATCGGCTTCCGTGAACGTCGCTGGACCCACGAACACCCGAGCAGCACCGCCGATGCCGGCCCCGGCGCAACCCTCGAGCTGTTCGGCGACGAGTGGGAGCTCGTTTCGATCCACCTCGGACCCGCGGGTGAAGCCGAGGTCCGCGGCTACCGGTACCTGGTCACCCTGCCCAACGGCTCGGTTCGGCTCCCCGAGGTCGAAGCCTCGTAAGAAGACCCCGGTACAGTGGTCAGATGACCGCATTTCACGACCTCGAGATGGAATCCATCACGGGAGAGACCATCGCGTTCGAACGCTTCCGCGACCAGATGACCCTGGTGGTGAACATCGCCTCGAAATGAGGCCTCACTCCTCAGTACGCAGGTCTGCATACGCTTCATCACGACATCGAAGGCCTCACCGTGCTCGGCTTCCCCTGCAATCAGTTCGGAGGCCAGGAGCCGGGCACCAATGCCGAGATCCTCGAGTTCGCCCAGTCCCGCTACCACGTCGACTTCCCGATGTTCGCAAAGATCGAAGTGAACGGACCGGGCCAGGCTCCTCTCTATGAGTATCTGACCTCGGCGAAACCCAACGCCGAGGGAAACCCTGCCATCGCATGGAACTTCACCAAGTTCCTCGTCGGGCCGAACGGCGAGGTCATCGAACGATTCGAACCGATGACGACTCCCGAAGAGATCGGCGCGTTCATCGCCGCGCTCTGAGTTCCGGAGGGGACGCTACGGGTACCGCTGCTTCAGCCAGTCGGCAACGTGGGCCATGGCTTCAAGGCGCGAACCTTCGAGGTAGTGCACCGCTCCCCGCATGGTGACGAGGCTGGTGTCCGGGGCCTTGGCGGCAGCGATGATGTCCTCGGCGTGACGCAGACGGATCTCGGTATCGGCCGTCGGGTGGACCAGGAGCGTCGGCACCGTGATCTTGGTCATCGTGTCGGCCAGCTTTGCGTGGCTGGAGAGGCCGGACCAGGTCGAGAGCCAGCCCCGAGCCGTCATCGTTCGTGCCAGTCCTCCCCGCCCGTAGTTGCCGTCGAGCGGATCGGGGAAAGCAAACAATGA
>JAQCHM010000306.1 GCA_027730885.1 Actinomycetota bacterium
CATGACCGGGGCTTGAACAGGTGCTTGGAGTACTCCGGGACCGTGAGTTCGTTGTTCGGAGCGTGGGTCGCTGCGTTGGTGAGCGTCGCCAGGCGCTCCTCGTGATGGGCGATGATCTCGTTGGATCGACCGGCGAGGTCGTGGAACTCCAGGCCGTGGGCGGGGAGCACCGTGCGGACATCGTCGAAGGTGCTCATTCGTTCGAGCGAGGTGAAGAAGTCGCCGAGGGGACGGGTCTGGGTCGTCAAGCCGGAGATGTGGGGGGTGATAGTCGGCAGCAGATGGTCGCCTGACACGAAGATTCCCTCGGTGGGATCGAGGAGGCACAAGTGATCGGCGGTGTGTCCGGGCGTGTGGACCGAGACCCACTCGCGATCGCCGAGCATGAGGACGGTGCCATCGACGACCCGCTTGGATGGCTTCGGTGGCTGCCAGACCTTGTCGAGGAGTAGAGGCAGAATGCGCCAACGCAGTCGCTCCCTCCATGCGTTGTCCGGAGGCGGGCCACCCCAGGGGACAGGACGGTCCCAGGGGGAGTGGCGTTCCCGTCCGGTCAGCTTCATCAGTGCGCCCTCGATGGCGCCGGCCTGAACCTCGTAGTCGCTGACGACGGCGACTTCCCGAATGAAGTCGTCCTCCTCGTGGGGATCCCAGTAGGTCTTGAAGTTCTCGTGGGTGACGATGTCCGCGCCCGACGCGGCACGGATTCGCTGTGCGGCGCCGTAATGATCGGGATGCGAATGGGTGACCACGACGGTGTGGACCCGCTGCATGGCGAGCCCGACCGACTTCAACTGGCGGTTCAGGACCCGCCAGGAGCTGAGGCTGGGCACACCCGGGTCGATCAGGGCGACACCCTCACGGTCCTCGATGGCGTAGCAGTTGACGTGCCCGAGGCCAGGCATGTTCATGGGCAGTTGGATACGTAGGACCCCGGCGGCCACCTCGGTGACGTGGGCCTCGGGCTCGCGGCGCTCCTGGCGGATCGTGGGCGGGCCGTCGTCGTGGGTCGTTCCGGGGGCAGCGGGGGTTGCGGTCACAACCGAACACCTTACGTCGTGTCCGGGGAGGCGAGCGAAACGGGTCAGATAGCAGTGACGCCGCCGTCGGCCACGAATTCGGATCCGCTGCTGAAGCTGCTCTCGTCGGAGGCGAGGTAGAGGGCCAAGTTGGCGATCTCCTCGGGTGCGGCCGGACGACGGAACGGCGTCGAGTTGGCCATCTTCTGGAGGATCGCATCGTCGTGGCGGGCGACTTCGTGGATCATCTCGGTCTCGATCATTCCGGGGTGGATCGAGTTGACCCTGATTCCATGGCGAGCCAGTTCGAACGCAGCCGTCTTGGTCATGCCGGTCACCGCGAACTTCGACGCGCCGTAGCCGATCGAGTTGGGAGCGCCGACCAGGCCGGCGATCGACGAGATGTTGATGATCGAACCCGACTGCTGGGCGATCATGGCCGGAGCGACGGTGCGCATGCCGAGGAACACACCGATGGTGTTGATGTCGAGCAGGCGGCGGAAGTCGTCGAGGGTGTGCTCGATCATCCGGGCCCGATGGAAGATGCCGGCGTTGTTGACCAACACATCGATCCGGCCGTGGGCGGCCAGCGTGGCGTCGACGACTCGTTGCCATGCCTCCTCGTTCGACACGTCATGTTGATGGAAGGTCCCCCCACATGCCGCCGCCGTAACTTGCCCCTCCGAGACCAGGACATCGGTCAGGACGACAGTGGCCCCTTCGGAGGCGAAGAGGGCAGCTTCGGCTGCTCCCTGTCCTCGGGCTGCTCCGGTGACGATTGCGACTTTTCCTGCGAGACGATCCATGGCCCGCATCGTCCCTCGCACGGGCAACGCTTGGCAAACGTCGGCCGAGCGGTTTGGACGCTACTCGTTGGCCCACCAGGCCAGTTGGGAGTCAGGCAGCTGTTCGTTGGTGAAGGGTGAGGTAGCGCTCTGCACCAATGCGAAAGCGGAGCCATCGGGACCGAGAGCGCAAGCGACGAGATACTGGCTGTCAGCCGACCAGAAGGCGTGGCTCTGGCTGTACTGCTCGAAGAAGGGGAGCACGCTGCCGACCCAGGCGCGTGTCGGCCGGAACGACGTGAGCTCGTGTACCTCATCGCCGTCGAACACGGCCCATCGAAGTTCGTCGGCCGACGCCACGGCGAGGGCGGCGAGGCGACGGCCGTCGGGGGACCAGAAGAAGGCGAGAACGTGATCCACCGGGACCACACTGCTGCTGCCGGTGAGCAAGTCGACGACGACCAACACCGGCTGGTCCCTGTCGGCCACGACGAGGGCGAGGCGTCGGCCGTCGGGGTCGAGGGCGAAACGCCCAGAGCCGGCGTCGTCGACGAGCGTGGTGGCTGCTCCCGTCGGCTGACCCGGGCTGATTGCCGACGAATCGATGGACACGCTCCTCGACACGATCCGATCATCGGCGACATAGGCCACCGTCCCGCTGGTGAGCCACCACGGCGCAGTGAAGGCTCCGGCCTCGTCGGTGAGTTCGACCGGCGCTGACCCGTCTCGACCTGTGACGAGGACGCGGTGGCCGACATGAACGGCGATCCTGGCCGAATCGGGCGACCACGACCAGTACAGCGGCTGGCCGCGTTCGATCACGTGAAGCTCGCCGGTGCGGACATCGGTCACGCCCAGTTCGAGTCCCAGCGGTCCGGGGGAGAGGTGGCTCAGGTAACGGCCGCAGGGGCTAGGACAGAGATAGAAGGCCGACAGCGCCTCGGCGATCTCGCGGGTGGCGTCGGTCGCCTCGTCATGCAGCGTGATGTGGCCACCATCGTCGGGGTGCGACGGGGTGGTCGACCACGCGGTCCACTGGCCTTCCGCCGACCAGACCGCGGTGTTTGCGACCGCGGTCTCGGTGTACTCGATGTGATGTGGAGACGCACCCACCGGCACCTGGGCGCCGCTGTCGACGTCGCCGAGCAGCACCTGACCTTCACCACTCACCAGGAGGAGGTAACGCACGTTGCTGCTCCCTTCGACGATTGCTTGGCGGACCAGGTGCTCGGGCCCGAGGTAGGTGCCTGGCGGTACGCACTCAGCGATAGTTCAGGCTCATCCGGTCGTCAGACGGCGTCGCCGCGCACCGGCGCGTAACCCTCGCTCATGAAGGCGGTCAGGTAGTCGCGATACAGCAGAGGTTCGTGGCGTGACGGATGCTGGCCATCGACAAGGGACGGGAGCGGCGTGATGACCGTGTCGGGTCGTGGATCGAAGAAGAACGGGATGGCGTAGCGATCGGTCGGCGACTCGTTCAGCACCCGGTGGGTGGTCGAGAGGAAGCGGTCGTTGCTCCAGCGGCGAAGCATGTCGCCCGAGTTGACGACGAAGGACTCGGGCTCCTGCTCGACTGCGAACCAGTCACCTCCGTCGGGTCGGATCCACAGACCGGCGACCGCGTTGGTGGGCAGCATGGTCATGAATCCGGCGTCGGAATGGGGGTCGATGCCCCACTGATCCTGCGCAGCGGGGACCGGCGGGTAGTGCGTGAGACGCAAGGTGGCCAGGGCCGGATCGAAGAACTGGTGGAAATAGTCGACCGGCATGCCCGCGGCCAGCGCGTAGAGATCGAGCATCACATGGCCCAGATCGTCCATCGCCCGGTAGTACGCCGTCACCGCCGCTCCAAAGCCGGGGAGGACCTCGTCGGGCGGCAGCTGATTGCGATGGCTGCCGGGACGGGCCATGAAGAAGGCGGCGTTGAGGGCTGCTGGGCGGTCGCCGATCTTGGCCGAGCCGAGGGGGCTGTAGCCCATGGTTCGCGGACTCATCAGTCCGGACCGCTTCACGGGCTCGGGAAGTGCGTGATAGCGAGCTGCCTGGTCGTAAATGTCGAGCACCTGGTCCCAGGCGATGCCGTGGCCGACGATCGAGAAGAAGCCGACGTCGCTCAAGGCTGAACGGACCTGCTCTGCTGCTGCGGCCCGGCTGTCGGGATGTCCGGCCAGAACCGAGGCGAGGTCGATCACGGGCAGCGTACGGGTGGTCATCACGGCCATGGACGCCACGTTACTACTGCGCCGCCGACCGGTCCTAGACGTACCCGGTCTAGACCGTGAGCGCTCCGGTGATGTGACGCTGGAGCTCGTCGAAGCCGACGGTTGCGGGGAACTCGGGGAACTCGGCGACGATCGCGTCGGGAGCATGGAACCAAAAGCCGACATCCGCCGCAGCGAGCATCGACCGATCGTTGTAGCTGTCGCCGGCAGCGACGACGCGGTAGTTCAGCGAGCGGAACGCCTCAACTGCGCTCCGTTTCTGGTCGGGCATTCGCAACGCGTGGCCGACGATCCTGTCGTCCTCGACGATGAGCTGATGACAGAGGATCGTGGGCATCCCAAGCTGCCGTATGAGCGGCGCGGCGAACTGCTCGAAGGTGTCGCTGAGGATCACGACCTGGGTCTGGGCTCGCAGGGCGTCGAGGAACGCGCGTGCTCCGTCGATCGGGGCCAAACCGGCGATCACCTCGGTGATGAGACCAAGCGTCAAGCCGTGTTCGTCGAGAAGTGCCAGGCGACCCTTCATCAACACGTCGTAGTCCGGCTCGTCCCGGGCGGTGCGGCGAAGTT
>JAQCHM010000307.1 GCA_027730885.1 Actinomycetota bacterium
GAAGGTCGATCGGGTTCGTCGAGCCGATCAAGTGGCTCGGGCCCAGCACCACGCCATCACTCAGGTGAGCGTCAACTATTCCGACAATCGTCGACGGATCGTCGTGGCGAACTCCGACGGCCTCCTGGTCAGCGACGATCAGACCCGCACCAATTTCTCCGTGAGCTGTGTCGCCTCCGGCGACGTAGGCCTCCAGACGGGCAACGAGTCCATCGGCCACACGATCGGCTTCGAACTCTTCGATCGCTACTCGGTGGATGACCTGGCGGTCAGCGCGGCGGCCCGTGCCGTCACCAAACTGTCGGCTCGGCCCGCTCCGTCGGGTACCCATCGCGTGGTCATCGGCCCGGGCTCGGGCGGCGTGCTCTTCCACGAAGCATGCGGGCACGGCCTCGAAGCCGACCTCGTCCGCAAAGGGGCGTCGGCCTTCGCCGGTCGGGTCGGCGAGCGCGTGGCGTCCGAGCTGGTCACCTTGGTCGACGACGCCACCATGGCCGGGGAGTGGGGGCAGTTCGCCATCGATGACGAGGGTGCACCGGCCCAACGCAACGTGCTCATCGAGGGCGGAGTACTCGTCGACTACCTGTGGGACGGGAACCGTGCTCGGGACGCAGGACGCTCCAGCTCGGGCAACGGTCGTCGCCAGAGCTACCGCAGCCTCCCCATGGTCCGGATGACGAACACCTACCTCGCCGCCGGTCACCAGGACCCCGCCGACATCATCGGCTCGGTCGACCAGGGCGTTTACGTCGCCCGCCTCGGCGGAGGACAGGTGAACACGGCGTCGGGTGACTTCGTGTTCGGGATGACCGAGGCCTACCTGATCGAGGACGGCCAGCTCACCGCCCCGTTGCGCGAAGGACAGCTCATCGGCAACGGCCCCAAGGTCCTGCAGATGATCGACGCCGTCGGCAACGACTTCGCGATGGGTCCTCCAGGGACCTGCGGCAAGGACGGTCAAGGCGTGCCGGTCGGCGACGGGGTGCCGACGCTCCGCGTCACCGAGCTGACCATCGGCGGAACCGCGGCATGAGCGCCCCCTCGTCACCCGATCATCTCCTCGAGATAGCAGCGGTCCTCGTCGAGCGGGCGTTGCCGGGCGAGGAACTCGAGGTGGTCTGCGCGAGCAGCGAATCCACCACCATCCGCGTGTACGAGGGCGAGGTCGAGTCCCTCACCCAGGCCGAATCCCACGGCATCGGGGTCCGCGTGATCGTCGGTGGGCGTCAGGGCTTCGCCAGTGCGGGGACGTTCGACCCCAATGTCGTCGAGCAGATGTTGGCCGAAGCTCGCGACAACGCGCGGTTCGCCGAGTCCGACCCGCACGCCGGTGTGGCCCAACCCGATGGGGTGACCGGGATCGACCTCGACCTTTGGCGGGACGAGCTGTTCTCGTGGACGTTGGAGCAGAAGATCGCGCTGGCCGCCGATGTCGAGCGCCGGGTCCGGTCAGCCGACCCTCGGATCACCGGGGTACGAACGTCGACCTACAGCGACAGCGCAAGCGTCAGCGCGTTGGCCAGCAGCTCGGGGATTCGGGCCGCGTCCCGAGGAACGTCGGCAAGTGTGAGCGTGCAGGCCCTCGCGGCCGACGGTGGACAGATCCAGACGGGCTATGCGGGAGATGGCGCCCGTCATCCCGGGCTACTCGACCTCGACGGTGTCGTGCAGCGGGCCAGCAGCCAGGCACTCGGCTTGCTCGGCGCCACTCAGCCGACGACGCGAAGGGTGAGTCTCATCCTCGATCAGCGCCAGGCGGCCACCATGTTGTCGGTCATCGCCGGCACGCTCAACGGAGGCCGAGTCATCAAGGGTCGGACACCATTCGCCGACCGAGTGAGCGAAACCATCGCCACGCCGTTGCTCACGATCCTCGACGACCCGATCGACCCCGACTCGCTCGGGGCCGAATCCCACGACGGCGAAGGTTTGGCCACCCGGCAGGTGGCGCTCATCACCGATGGTGTACTGCAGGGTTTCGTCTGGGACTCCTACAACGGTCGTCGAAGCGGCACCGGTTCCACTGGGTCGGCCCAACGCGGTGCAAGGGGTTTGCCCTCCCCCGGAATCCACGCGCTCTCGGTCAAGGCCGGGTCGGGCGGCTCGTTGGAGCAACTCATCTCCGGGGTCGACGATGGCGTCCTTGTCTTCGGTTTCGCCGGCCTACATTCGGGCGTCAACGCAGTTTCCGGCGATCTCTCGCTCGGCGTCGAAGGGCGAATGGTCCGAAACGGGCAGTTGGCCGAGCCGATCAACGAGGCAACGGTCGGGTCGACGCTGCAACGCCTGTTGCTCGACATCGTCGCTGTCGGCAGCGATCGCACGCATCTTCCGAGCGGCGTCAGCACCCCGAGCCTTGTCATCGGCGACGTGATGCTCTCCGGGACGTCGGCGTGACTCGATCGCCCGCTCCCGAAGCCGTCGCCCGGCATCCGCACCTCGCCGATCCCATACCTGACGGGTGGGTCCGCGTCGATCTGCACAGCCACACGATGTGGTCGGGAGACTGCACGACGACGCCCGACGAACTGCGGGCTGCGGTCGACTCGTCAGCCATCGACGTGTTGTGCATCACCGATCACAACGCCACCGCTGGAGCCGAACGGCTGGCAGACGAGCTCGCCTGCCGGGTGATCGTCGGCGAGGAGCTTCGGGTCGGCCAAGGTGAGATCATCGGGCTGTTCCTCACCGAGCGCATCCCGGCCGGGACCGGGCTGCTCGAAGCGGCGCGGATGATCCGCGATCAGGGTGGGATCGTCTACATCCCTCATCCGTTCGACCCCATGCGCAACTGCCTCGCGGCGCCGGCCATCGAGCAGCTTGTCGAGGCCGGTCTGGTCGACGCCTTCGAGGTGCGCAATGCCAAGACGAGTCTGGAGAGCTTGAACCGCCGCGCGGCCGACTATGCGGCCCGGCACGGACTGGCTCCTGGCGCAGGAAGTGATGCCCACGTCCCGGACGCGCTCGGAGCGGCCTACATGGAGATGCCGGACTTCGCCGACGCCGCTTCGTTCCTGGCCGCGCTGCGGGTGGGTCGTGTCGTCGGCCACCACTTCGACAAGGCGAGGGCGTGGTCGCCGCGGATCGTCCCGTCGGTGCCCGACCACGCCTCCTCCTGATCGGCGCTCGCCTGCGAGTTGGGCCGTTCGACCCAGAGATTCGGATCCCGGTCGGCCGATGGTAACCGGTGCCTGCTCCCACTCAGCAGCCGTCCTCGCGCCGATCAGGCGAGGGATTCTCCGCCTCCATCGACGAAGTCTGGGGTCGTATTCAGGCGCGGCTCGAGCGTGGCTTCAGTCGGGTCGAACGGCTGATCTCGAGCCTGTTCGACCGGGAACTCGAACCGGCGGAGCGTGAAGAGGGCGCTGAGTTGTGCGAGGCGATCGGGTCCAAGCTCGGTGCGCTGGGTCTTGGTGCCAGTGCCGAACTGATGCGCCGAGCCGCCGGCGACTTCGAGGACTATGAGATGGGTATGACCGGCGCCTTGGCCCTGTCGAGCCTGGTAGACGATGCCCGGGTCACCTTCGCCACGTCGGTCGCGGAGTTGAAGGAGCTGGGACACAGTGGCCAGCCGCTCGCCGTGATCGGACCGGTGTGCGAGGCCCTCGACGAGATCGTCTGGGTTGCGTCCTCGCAGAGGATGCCGGTTCTGGTGCACACCGACGGGGTCCCTCCGGTTCGTCGGGACATCGCTGTTGTGATTGCCGTGGTAACCGACGACGAGTTGGGCGGTGCGCGCCCGACCCTTAGCGGGATCCGTGAGGCCTACCCGATCCAGCCACTGATCCTGGTAGCCCGGCCGGCTCCGTTGTTCGAGCGGGCGCGGGTCGTCGACATCGTGGATCTCGTGCTGCCGCTGAAAACGCCACCGCTCGAAGTGGTGGCCGACGCGCGTCAGGAGCTGCTCCGTGCGCAGCACCCACGCTCGGTTGCGCTCTTTGGCGTGGGCGCCGAGAAGCTGGCCGAGCCGCTGTGCCGGCGCGGTCTGGCTGCCTCGGTCGAGACGACAGCGGAGCATCTCATCGAGACGATCCGCTCGGGGGAGATTCGCGCCGTGGTACTCACGGCCGACACCGGCGACCTCGAACAGGACGAGCTGCTCCGGCTGCTCCGAACCGACCGGCAGACGCGCTCCTGCGTCGTCATTCTGATCGATTTCAAAGAAGACGTTGTTCGAGCACAGGCCGCTCTGCGCGAGGGAGCCGACGAGTACCTCGGTCCGGACTTCGACATCGATGATTTGGCGGTGACCCTCAAGGCCCGCTTGGCCCGGAGGGCAGAACTCGAGCCGCTTGTCGAGGCCGGCCGGCTCACCGGCGTCGTGCCCTGGTCGACGGCGACGGTGCTCATCGAACGCATGCTCCTGGTTTCGTTTCGTCAGAATGTGCCAGCGGGCATCGGCCTCATTCAATTGCCGAAGCAAGCCGACAGTGCGCTCGACCAGGACATCGCCCACGAGTTCCGCGGCGAGGATGTCATCTCGCGCGTCGACCCGGATCACCTGGTCATCGCGCTCCAGGGTGTAGGGCGCCGGGTACTACTGCGTCGACTTGG
>JAQCHM010000308.1 GCA_027730885.1 Actinomycetota bacterium
CAGTTCGTCAGCCGTCGCTTGGCGAGCGAGCTCGGTCGAAAGGTTCTCTTGGTCGGTGATGTTCCGTCCGGTAACGATGATGCCCCCAACCGCAGGATTCGACGTCTGATCGTTCAAATGGAGTTGGATCCACCGCCGGCCGATCGCAGTGGCAACGGACACTTTGAGTGTGCCGGTGGCCTTGGCCGTGTCGTAGAAGACCGTTCGTGCGATGTCACGCGGCGTTCCTTCGAGCATGTCGAGCAGGTCATCGAGGTGCTTGGGTGGTGTTCCGATAGCTGCTGTCTCCACCGACGGGCTGGTGTAGGTGATGATGCCGTTGGTATCGAGAAGGAAGAAGAAATCCTGGGCCTCTTCGATGATGGCTTGGAAGCGGGCCCGGATTCGTTCCTCGATGACTCGTTCCGCTTCACGCCGGCTGCGTACGTGGTGGTAAGCGGTCGTGACAAGGGCTCCGGCCATGAGCACCGGAATCGAACGTTGGCCGCGTCGTTCTCGCGTTGCTCGCCGCAGTGCTGACTCCATGTCCCCTTTTGTCGGCTCGGAAGAGCGGGAGCTGAAGTGACAGTCCTGAATCAGATACGGGTCCTGAATCAGATCCGAGCAGCGAGTGGTATGAGCACGGCTCGGATGATGATGATGACGACGAAGATCGAGAGGTCGAAGCCGCCCATGGGGGGCAAGGCGCGCCGGATGGGTTCGAGGATCGGCTCGGTTCCCCGGTGGAGGATGTCGACGATGGCGAACAGCGGGTTACCTGGACGGATCGGGAACCAGCTCAGCAGGGCCCGTGCGATGAACACGTAGGACGCGAACTGCAGCACGGTGACGAGGAGCTGACCCATCAACACATCGTGCCCCGTACCGCGGCAAAAGCGGCGTCAGTCAGTAGAGATCGGATGCCTGGCGCAGGGGTGTCGGGCGGTAACCCGAGCCGTCCGTTGCGCAATCATCGATCTGGAAGGGCGCTCATGGAATAGATCGTGCGCGTCGGACTGGTTGAGGACCACGGCCTGATGCTCGAAGGTCTCGTCGGAGTGCTGTCCTCGGACCCGAGGTTCGAGGTCGTCGGCACCGCTACATCGCTCGGTGACCTCAAGCAGCGCGCCGCGCTCTGGTCCGCAGATGTTGTTGTCACCGACTTCGCATTGCCGGACGGGACCGGCGCCCAGGTGACGCGCCACGTGCGGTCCGTCGCTCCCGGGACCTCCGTACTCATGATTTCCGGCGTCAAACGACTGACGTTCCTCGAGGAGGCGATCGAAGCGGGATGCGTCGGCTTTATCAGCAAGGTCTTGGGGAGCACCGAACTGGCCGATGCCATCATGACGATTGCGCGAGGGGCCTCGGTGTTTCCCGTCGAAGCGCTTCGTCGGTTGACGTCACCCGATCTTTCGCTCCCTGGTGCCACCATCACCCAGAGAGAGATGGAGGTACCGCGACTGTTGGCGTCGGCCCACTCGGCGCCGGAGATCGCCGAGATGCTTACGGTGTCGGCCCACACCGCCCGCAATCACATCCGATCGCTGCTCACCAAACTGGGCGCACGATCACAGCTCGATGCTGTGGTGATGGCGGTGCGCTCCGGCCTCGTCACGATCGAGCCCTGACGATCCCCCTCGGCCGTTTGCTTCGTCAGACGGCGTGTAGGTGGGGGACCCCGTCCTCGCTGAGTTCGGTGACGATCGTCCCGCTGGCGACCCAGTCATCGATCCAGCCGTCGATGACGGCGCGAACGGCGCGACGAGGTAGAGGCATGCCGTCGACAGCGATCGGGTCCAGGTCGGCTACCTGGCGTGCGAGCGCCGTCCAGTCGTTGTCGACAATGGTGCACCGGAGGTCGCCGCGCTCGATGGAGACCGCGCAGAATCTGCCGGATCCGTGTGCGAGTGAACTCAGGAAGTTGACGATGTCCTCGTTGATGCCCGCCGACGCGAGATCACCAACGGTGCATAGCCGTGCGGCGATGACGTTGGGATCTGGATTCACGATGACCATTATCGTCAACTCCAATCGAGCGGTGATGCGCCGACGAGACCAATTGTCATGACACAAATTGATCATGTTCCTCGAGACGGGAGACGGTTCTGAGAACCGCTACTCTCGTGAACGGAGAGATGGCAGAGTGGTCGATTGCGGCGGTCTTGAAAACCGTTGAGGCCGTAAGGTCTCCGGGGGTTCGAATCCCCCTCTCTCCGCCAAGTAACCCCTGCTAGAGTGGCACATCGAGCCGACGGGCTCGTTGCAAGGGGGCGGCGGAATGACCGTTCGAAATCAGGCCGTGCCACGGTGGTGCCACTGGTAGAAGCCGGTGATGGTCGCTCGTGGCATTCAGTGGCACGAAGGTGTCGAATGTGCGGTTGGCGTGTTCAGCGCAACCGGTGGCAGCACCGAACCGGTCGAGGTTGCACAGAGCCAGGTCGATCGGTCCGAAAGCAACGTGATGGATCGAAGGAGGTGGGCGTCGGCCGAGGCGCGCCGGACCCCGAGCCCTCCGGGCACGATCAGCGCACTGTTCGGCCCGAGGGAACCGGGAGACCGAGTGGGCCTGACCCGACCGTGGACACTGGTCACCGCGGCCCCGTCGACCGACGCCACGATCACCGGGACACCCGCCGCCCCCAGGATCTCGATCAACGCCCCCGCTTCGTCGGCGGCAACGCCGTCGTAGACGAGAACCACGACCGGCAGGGAGATGGTCACGCTTGTCTCAGTAGGGGACGTCCCCGGCGACGGTGATGCGCTCCATGACCCGTCGGTGAGGGTAGTAGTCGGACGACGCGTAGTGCTGGGTGGAACGGTTGTCCCAGAAGGCAACGTCGCCGACGTGCCAGCGCAACCGGCACTGATATTCGGGGAACGCGGCCTGCCGGAACAGGTAGGCCAGCAGGTCGTCGCTCTCGTCGGGCTCCATGTCCACGATGTGGGTGGTGAACGCGCCGTTCACGTAGAGCACGTTGCGCCCGGTTTCCGGATGGGTTCGTACGACAGGGTGTCGGGCCGCGGGGAACTCTTCCCGGAGCCGTTCGATGGTGTCCCGATCCATCCGGCGACCGAACGTGGCAACCCAGTCGTGCTCGGCGACCATTCCCTCCAGATAGCCCTTCACGTCCTCGTCCAGGCAGTCGTATGCCGCTGCCATGTCGGCCCACAACGTGTCGCCCCCGATCGGAGGAACCTCGACCGCTCGGAGGATCGAACCCAGTGACGGGTTACGGCGCCAGGTGACGTCGGAGTGCCAGAAATTCTCGGTCCCTTTCTGGTTCTCGTCCTTCTCGAGACGGAGAACTTCTGGTTGATCGGGCTGGTCGACGTTGAGACGAACGAAGGGGTGGTTCTCGATCGGACCCCAGTGGGACGCGAAGGCGATTTGGTCCTCGTGATCGATCTTCTGATCGCGGAAGAACAAGACCTTCCATTCGAGCAATGCACGGTTGAGTTGCTCGAACAGCTCCTCGTCGACGTCCTCGCCCAGGGACACGCCGGCGACCTCGGCCCCGATGGTCGGCGAGAGCGGGCTCAGCGAGAAACGGGTGAAGGGCCGGTCGACCCAATCCTCAGGCGTCCGTCGGGCCATCCGCGGTCCGGACCGCGGGTCTCGTAGCCGTGGTCGGACCTTCGGAGTCGTGACGGTCATGGTTCCCTCGATTCGCCGTCAGGTTGGTGGTCCATGCCGATCCCGAGCGTGCCAAGGAAAGCATGACACCACAGACGGTGGCCTGCATCGTTGGGATGGAATTGATCGGAGGCGGCCAGCCCTCGCCACGAGCCGAGCTTTGCCGCGACGTCCGCAATGGCCCGCCCGTGGTCGGCGGCTTCGCGTCGAAGATGGCGGTTGAGGCGCTTGGCCAGCAGGCTGCCCGCGTCGGGCAGGGTCGCCAGAATCGCCTGGTCGGGCAGGACCTCGACCAGCTGGGACATCCGACGCTTGGTTGTGGTGAAGCGGAGTTCTCGTAGGAGATCGTTGCTGCCGACCGTGCAGATGACGGCGCGGGTCTCCACCGCCGACGCGGCCAGCGCCGGCAGCTGCTCGTCGAGGACGTCGGCGAGGCGTGCCCCCGAACGAGACAGGTTGAGGACCGGCAGCTGGAGCTGTCGGGAGAGGAGCCCCACGTACCCGAATTCGGGTGTCGAAGCGCCGATACCTTGGGCGATCGAGTCCCCGAGGGCGACGAGGACGGGTCGCTCGCCTGCCAATGCCCGATGGGCTTCCGACCGCCAGTAGTCGGCATGATCCACGATCTGTCGACCTGTTGTCCGAACACCCGGATGGATGCGTCCGAGGAGCCGCACCATTCGGCCCGGTGTCGGTGTCCGAAATGCGTACGCGAGGGTTGGCTCCATGCTCAGTCTTCGACCGATGCCGTCGTGGCCTGAGTGGCCTCTTCCAGCGCGGTGATGACGTATTGGGGCGATGTCTTCTTGGCCGCGTCGATCGGTTCCCCGCACATGGGCACAGGCGCCGGGTTGTCTTCGCTGACCCGCACCGTGAACTGCCGAAGGGCACTCGCGATGTACAGCTCGGTCTCGAGGCCGCCGAGCGG
>JAQCHM010000309.1 GCA_027730885.1 Actinomycetota bacterium
GCGATCTCTTCAACGAAGCCCGCAAGCTCGGCCGCGCCATCATCTTCATCGACGAGATCGACTCGATCGGCCGTAAGCGGGGAGCCGGGCTCGGCGGTGGCCACGACGAACGCGAACAGACGCTCAATCAGATGCTGGCCGAGATGGACGGTTTCGAGACCACCGAGGGCATCGTGATGATGGCGGCGACGAACCGCCCGGACATCCTCGACCCGGCACTGCTCCGACCCGGCCGATTCGACCGCCAGGTCGTCGTTCCCCTTCCCGAACTCGACGACCGCATCGAGATCCTGAAGGTGCACATCAAGCACAAGAAGATGGCCGAGGACGTCAACGTCAAGGTCATCGCTCGGGGCACGCCCGGCATGAGCGGCGCCGATCTCTCCAATCTGGTCAACGAGGCTGCGCTCTTCGCCGTGCGCCTCGGCGAGAAGCGGGTGAGCGCCACCCACTTCGACATGGCCCGAGACCGGGTGATCATGGGCGTCAAACGAGACTCGCTCGTCATGTCCGACGTCGAAAGAGAGCTCACCGCTTACCACGAGGCCGGCCATGCCCTGATGGCGGCGGTGCTTCCGGGCTACGACCCGCTGCACAAGGTCACCATCATCCCGACCGGCATGGCCCTCGGCGTCACCATGACCCTTCCCGAGGAAGATCGGCACAGCCTGCGCAAGAACCAGGCCGAGAACATCATCACGATGGCCCTCGGCGGCCGAAACGCCGAACAGATGGTCTTCCAGGTCGTGTCGAGCGGCGCCTCCAACGATCTCCAGCAGGCCACCAACATCGCTCGGCGTATGGTCACCGAATGGGGCATGTCGGACAAGGTCGGCCCGATGTCGTTCTCGACCTCCGGTCCAATTTTCCTGGGCGAGGACATGATGAACGGCAAGGAGTACTCCGACGAGACGGCGCGGGTGCTGGACGAGGAGACCCAACGCATCCTGCTCGAGGCCGAGGACCGCTGCCGGGGGCTGATGACCGAGCACCGGTCCGCCCTCAATCTGATCGCCCGGGCCCTGCTCGAACACGAGACCCTCACCGGTGAACAGGTCCGACGGCTGATCGCCGCGGCCGAGGACACCTCGACCGACCCGCTCGAAACCATCGGCGTCATCATCGGCTCCACCCCCGGCGCCGTCGGCTGACCCCTCCGTTCTGCAAGCCGCGCACCCCGTAGCCCCGTTCTGCAAGCCTGGGAGCACCCGTGGCGGGGGCTCGGTCTTGCAGTTAGTGCGGGAGGGCCAGGTGTAGCTCTTCGGGAGCGAGCGGGCCGAAGAACGAGTGCTGCACCACGCCGTGGGGATCGGCGACGAGGGTCGTCGGGACCCCGTCGATGCGGTACCGACGGTGACGCTCGGGGTCATCCTCCACGAAAATCCGTTCGACGACGGTGTCGGGCCGATCAACAGTCTCGATCAACTCCCACACGCCGGCACAGCTGTCGCAGGTCTTCGACGCGAAGACGACCAATAGGACCGGTGTCTCGGGGTGGACGAAGTCGGACCGATCGAGCTGCGCAGGCGCCCGGTATGACGGGGCCGACGGCGGATCCGGGCGGCGACGGCGAAGCACGTAGGCGATGCCAACGGCGACCAGCGTGAGGACCACCAGGATGAACAGTCGGGTGATCATCGTTCGATCACGGGAATCGCGGGTACCAGGGACAATCGACCGTCCGGACCGACGAGGATGGCCTCGGCGACGACGGGCTGATCGGCCTCGATCCGCAACGGCGCCCCGCCCACGAGGGCGGGAATCGGCATCGAGACCCATCCGGCATCGGGGATGGTGGCCCGAACGCCCGACAACAGTTCGCCGGCGACGATCAGCGAGACCTCTACCGTTGCGCCCGCGGGGCCGGTCACGACGATGGCGTTGCCGGCGCCTTCGACCGCCTCCCCCGGGGTCGATGTCAGCGACAGCCACGCCAGTACCCACGACCGAGCGACGACCGGTGAACCGGCGCTGGCCCCAAGCCCCGTGAGCGCGCTGGGCTGAACGAGCGGGGCGGCGGTGGCCTGGACCGGTGGGGCCTCGTCCTCAGGAACCTCGTCCGGATCGGAGTCGGTCTGCCGTCCCCGCCAGCCGGGAAGCGACGGCCCTGCGATTCGAGCGTCGGTTCCTCCCGCCCCGATGAGGGACTGGTCAATCGAGGGTGCCACCTGCCAGCGCTCGGCGACGACGGGCACGTCGTTGGCCGACACGACGCGCACCCCGAAATCGTAGGGAAGGGGAAGGCCGGCCTGAGTCAGAACAGCCTCGATGTCGACCACCGTGAACCGCCCTGGCTGGACGACGGCTTCGACCGGCACCAGCCCGTAACTCGCCCGGTCGGCGGGAGCAAGATCGAACTCGATGTCCACTTCGGCCGGATCGAGACCTGGGTTGAAGATGACGATGCGCTGATCGCCCCCCGCGTGGACACGGCCGGCGGGGAAGGTCCACGACCGCAAGGGCGTGCTGATCCCCAGCTGCAGCGAGACCCCAACGGGACCGAGCGCGCCATTGGCCATCTGGAGGCGTTCGACCGCAAGCTGCCCCCGCACCGTCTGGATGACGGTCGCGACGTTCGCCTCGCGACTGACGTACTGTCCGACGTCGATCACGCGCACCGAGCGGCCGGGCACGACGGCAGCTTTCAGGTCCTCGGGTGCCCGCGTCCGGCCTGAAGTCTCGAACGACATGCTGAAGACGACGTCCTCGGCGAAGGGGTTGAGTAGCGCAAGATACTCGTTGCTGTCCCGGGTGGTGACCCCGTCGGCGAAGTACCACGACGACGAAGTTGCACTGGCGCACGGCCCCTGCGCGATGCCTTGGGCTGTCGTGACGGTGTGGCCGACGACGCCTTGGCCGTTGACGATCTCGACGGTCGCGCCCAGCCACATCGCCTGATCCAGCGTGGGCAGATCGATGGTCTCCGAGCTGAGCGGACCGATCTCGACCCGCAACCCCGAGCCGGGACCGGCATCGGTCATGAGATCGATGTTGGCGACCGCTGGTTGGTCACCGATGTTCGTGAGGTTGAGCTGGTGGGTCGCGTAGCCATCTGCCGAGCCCGAACCGACCGGACAGAACCAGACGTTGGAGAGCAACGGAGGTTCGACCAACGCAGGGGAGCTCGGAGCCAGGGCTGCGGGGAGCGGCTCCGGCTCCGGCTCCGGCGCACGATCAATCCGGTCGTAGAGCACACCGGCGACCAGGATTCCGAAGAGCAAGCCGATGGTGGACCAGCGGATCATGACTCGCCTGCAGCTGATCGCGCGCGGCGAGCGCGGGCGAAGTAGAGGGCGCCGCCGATGAGCAACAGCTGGGCGACCAGGCCAGCTCGACGCACGAACGAGGTCGGGTACGAAACGTCGAATGCCGCGTCGCCGCCGACGTCGACGCTCAACAGGCCCCCGAGCGTCGAGGAGACCTGGTCA
Source organism: Actinomycetota bacterium (assembly GCA_027730885.1). Classification (GTDB taxonomy): domain Bacteria; phylum Actinomycetota; class Acidimicrobiia; order Acidimicrobiales; family SZUA-35; genus JAHECQ01. Next base: position 3,429 of record JAQCHM010000309.1, read on the forward strand.
CCGCCGGAGGCTCGCCATCCGGAGGAAGGCACCGCGATGAGTATCGAGTCCTCGACCAGTTCCTGGGAATCGACCGGCCCCGCGTAAGTGTCCGAATCATGGGTCGGGTTGGCGGCGACTCGAGTCCCGACGCTGAGATCGGTGTCGAGTTGGGGCAGGACAGCGCCATCGGCCGGCAGCGCGTCGGAGGCCAAGCTGACGAGAGGTCCGCTCGACGCATTGTTCCGGTACACGCTGAGGTCGGGAGTACCGGGGACCCGTTCGAGATCGAGTTGCCTGGGAAGTACCTCGACGATCCCGCCGCCGGGGTCGGTGGCAACGCCCACGAACGGCGCCGGGGCGATGGTGGAAACGACGACGATCATGTCGATGCCGTAGGGTGCGAGCGATCGGCCGAGGCGGCTGGTCTCGACATCGGCCGCGAGGTCGAGCCGCTCACCGATCTCGGCGTCGAATCCGTAGTCCCCGGGAACCCACCGATCGAGCGCATCGGGACGGCCGTCGGTGACGGCGAACGAGACGCCGCCGGGACTCTGGTGCGCGTCGACGGGTAACACGGAGGGTCGGCCGAGCCAGAGCACCCTGGTCAGCCCTTCGGTCTTGCCGGCCATGAGTCGTACCGAGGTGGTGTGGCTCTGGAGCGGCAGCTCCCACCGACCGCTCAATGAAGCCTGTACCAACAGAAGACCGGCGGCTGCGATCGACACCGTGCCGCCGAAGGCCACGGCCTGCCGCCACCCGAACCGATGGCCGCGAAGGTCGGTCTCAACGGCACAGGTGCCCGCGCCGACAGCGAGCGCGATACCGACAGCGGCCGGCACGAGCAGCACTTCGGGAGCAGGCACCTCGAAGGGCAGCCAACCGCGTCGGTCGGACCAGGCCACCAACCAGAACACCAGCGCGGTCGCCCAGCCCAGCGCGCCCATGTCGAACCGCACCCCGCGTCCGACGGCCATGACGACGCCCGCAGCCAAAAGCAGTCCGATGACCGTCGCCCGGACACCTCCGATACCAGGGGCGAAACGAACGAGGTCCGCCAGCGAGTCGAAGGTCGCCTCGGAAGAGGGGGGGCCGACGAGCCAGGTCCAGTCGAATCGCCGCAATACG
>JAQCHM010000310.1 GCA_027730885.1 Actinomycetota bacterium
GCCCTCGCTGACCTTGGTAATAGAAAACGCGGACGTGAGGGGATCGATGCCGGAGATCGAGCCGACGAAGGTGCTCTTACCGACGGCGAAACCGCCAGCTACGACGATCTTGACGGGAATCGGAGAAGACATCACGGCACCTCAGAGGGATTGAAGCCCATCGAGCACCCGCTCGAGGAGTCGAAGATCGGGTCGGTCGGCGGAACGGGGTGTTGCCCGGTGAGTGGCCACCAGACCCTGTGCCATGAGATCGCCCACGAGAATGCGCGCCACCTGGAGGTGGATGCACAGGTGGGCAGAGATTTCCGCGACGGACTGCGGTTGGTGACACAACGAAGCGATGTTGCGCAACTCGGTGGCCAGGGCCTGGCCGCCATTCTCGAGCCGTGCCCTGCCGGCTTCGGTCGTCTCGACCTGGGCCTCGAGCGGCAGGTCGACCTCGGCTCGGGTTCGGCCACCGGTCAACAGGTACGGTCGGACACGGAACGACGTGAACGAGTCTTCTTCGCCTCCCTCCAGCGGGAAGGCCCGGTCGGACGGAGAGGTCATCGCGGGAGCGCAGCCTGGAGTCCAGCGCGAAGTTCCGGAGTCAGCACGGCGCCGGCCTTCTCGACCAGAACCGCCATCTCGTAGGCGACGAGGCCGACATCGCAGCCCGCGTCCGCGATGACCGCCAGGAGCGAACCGTCGCTGATCCCGGTGACGAACAGGAATGCACGTTCCATCTCGACGATGACCTCGGTCACCGCGCCCCCGTTGAACCGACTGGAGGCGCCGTAGGCAAGACCGATCAATCCCGATGACACAGCCGAGAAACGATCGACCGAATCCCGGTCGAGTTGGGCCGACGCCGCGATCGGCAGGCCGTCGGAAGAAACGACCACCGCGTCGTTCACCCCCGGGACGCGGTCGACGAAGTTGTTGACGAGCCAACTGACGTTGCTGGCCTGGGTGCTCAAGACGGTCATGCCTGGCCTCCGGGGTTGAAGGGATCGTGTGAGAAAGCATCGGTCGCGGCGGGCCCGGCATCACCGCTCGGACGGTTTCGCCCGTCGCGGTATCGGGCGAGCATCTGGCGAATTTCTTCCGGCGATCGAACGCTCGGTGCAACCGGCCGTCCCTCGCTCGGCGGTGCCTGCGAGTGCGAACGGTCACGTTTGGCGAGACCCGATCCGGGTGCAGCCGAGGGCGGGCGATAGGTGGACGGGTGGCCCGGCTGGAGCAGCGAGGCGACCCCGGCGTCGAACTGTTCACCGTCGGGAATGGCCTGGGCCAACGAGGCAGGGGCGAAGGGTTCGACGGCCGGCGGCTGATACACGGGCGCTTCGCAGACCGGGGCATCGTGGACCGGGGCATCGAAGGCGGGTTGGTCCCAGGACGGCTGGTCCCAGCTGGGCTGGTCGCTGGGTTGGCCTGTCTGCGGGGCCACCGGCGCAGCGGCCGGAGTGTCAGGTGCCTTCCCGAGCAGTTCGGCCAGGGCCTCGCTCTGGAACTCGATGGGCGCCACCGGATCAGCCGCTCGAGGTTCGAACAGCTCGCTCGGCAACGCGGCGGAATCGAAGGTCGCAGGTTCCCACGTCGGCTCGTCGTTGGGCAGGAAGGCCGCCGGGATCGGCGCGGGAACCGGACGCGCCTGGAGCGCAGCCGGGATCTCGAACGGGTCGGAACCGGCAGGCGGGGCTCCCAACATCGGCTCCGGGATCGGCGCGGTCTGCGGCGGGGGTGCATGAACGGGGCCGAGGTCGGCCGGACGGTCGAGCGGAACGCTGACCGGGCCGGTCGCGGCGCCTCGACCGGCGAGCACCGAGGTCGGCACGAGCACCAACGCGGTGATGCCGCTCCCAGCTGTGCCTCGAGCCAGCTCGACTTGGACGCCGAGGCGTCGAGCCAGACGGCCGATGACGATGAAGCCGAGCGAGCGGGAGAGCCCGAGGCCGAGTTCGGGAGGATTGGCCAGGACCGTGTTGGCCGTGTCCAGCTGATCGTCGTTCATCCCGATGCCGAGGTCGGAGACCGAGATCAGATAGTAGCCGTCGGCATCCTGGATGCCCTTGACCTCGACGGTGGTGTCGGGTGGCGAGAAGCTCGTCGCGTTCTCCATCAACTCCGAGAGCAGATGGGCGAGATCAGCCGCCGGCTGATTGCCGACGAACGCCGCGTCGACGCTGGTGAGAGACACTCGGCGGTAGTCCTCGATCTCGCTCATAGCCACCCGCAGGACGTCGGCGACGGCCACGGGAGCGCCCCGACGACGGGGTGCTTCGGCTCCCGCGACGACCAGGAGACTCTCGGCATTACGTCGCATCCGGGTCGCCAGATGGTCCAGGGCGAAGAGCTGTTCTAGCCGCTCGGGGTCTTCTTCGTTGGACTCCAGGGAGTCGACGCATTCGATCTGACGGTCGAGGAGGCTCTGACTCCGTCTCGCCAGGTTTACCACCAGGTCCGTCACGCCGGCCTGGACGACGGCCTTTTGCTCACCCGCGACCTCGGCCGCACTCTCCTGGACGGTGTTCAGGGCCACGATCAACCTAGCGATCTCGCCTGTCTGGTTGTCGACGGTCATCGGCTCGAAGCTCGGCGCAGCCGAACCCGGGTTCCGCAGCGACTCAACGAGCTGCGGCAGCCTCACGTTGGCCATCTCGTCGGCCACATCGGACAGGTCCGAGAGAGGTTCGGTGATCGTCCGGCTGACCCTCATGGCCACCAAGCCGCTGAGGACCGCGGCGGCGAAGGCCACGAGACCCAGCATCCTGACGTCGCCGGCCAACCCATCGGGCGAGGACGACCCCCGGAACCCGAGCAGGATGGCACACAGGGCCACTGTCGCCAGCACCACGATGGGCGATAGGACGACGGCAACCAACTTCTTGCGGAGTGTGAGGTGCTTGAACATGGCTCTCTTCGTCGCATGCCGGACAGAGGTACATCCCTTCCATCGGCCGCTCTTCGGCGACCTTGAGATACGGTTCGTTCTCGTGAGTTCGATCGCTCCCGATCCAAGCCACCCAGCACCGGCCGGCACCCCGGGCCCGTCGGTGGCCCAGCTCCTGGCCGAGCTTTCGGCTCAGGAGCGAACCGGCGTGCTCCGGATCGCCGGCCATGGCCGGGTCTGGCTTCATGCCGGCCGGATCTACCTGATCGAGACCGAGGGCGGCGCCGAGCCGGCTGACGTACTCTTCGGAGCGGGCGTTAGCCCGCTCGCCGAAATCGCCGAACAGCTGTCGGTCTCGGGCGCGTCGGTCGCAGGATCACTCAGCGAGCAGCACCCCGGTGCCGGCCCGGTCATCGGCCGCTTGCTGCACGAGCACAACCTGAACGGTCTGTTCGAACTCCTCGTCCCGGGCGAGATGTCGTGCTCGTTCGAGGACGACCTGAGCCACGGCATCGGTCCGGCGTTCTCCGAACACACGGTCGAGCTCTTCGGACAGGCCGAACGTCGGCTCGACATCTGGCGGAAGATCGCAACTCGCATCCCGTCGACGGCGGCCAGCTTCAAGTTGGCCACCCTGCTCCCCGACGGGGGCGAAGAACGCCTCATCACCGCCGACGAGTGGCGCTACCTCGCGCTGCTCGACGGCCACCGTAGTGTCGCCGACGTGATCAACGAGACCGGAGAGAGTGCGTTCCGGGTGTGCTCGGCGTTGTACCGTCTCCTGCTCGAGGGCCTCGTCCAGGACGCCTGACGCTCAGACCAACGGCCGATCGGTGGGACGAACGGGCGACGGAAGCAACGTGGAGCCCATCAACGCCCGGTCGACGCCGGCAGCACACGAACGGCCCTCGGCGATCGCCCAGACAATGAGGCTCTGCCCCCGACCCATGTCGCCGCAGGCAAAGACCTTACCGGCCGCGGCCGGTCCGGTCGGGCCCGACACCTGCCAGTTGGCGTCGCGTTCGACGTTGCCTCGGGCGTCGAGCTGAGCGCCCAATTGGGCCACGACCCCGTCGTGCTCGGGGCCAACGAAGCCCATTGCGAGGAATACCATGTCGACTTCGAGCTCGAACTCCGAGTCGTGAACCGGATCGAATGACGGTGGCCCTTGGACCTTGACGCCGCGCAGCTTGGTCAGTTTGCCGTTCTCGCCGACGAACTCGGTGGTGTTGACTGCGTACCATCGGTCGCCGCCCTCTTCGTGGGCCGAGGACACCCGAAACACCAGCGGATACGTGGGCCACGGGGTGCTCTCGGACCGCTGGTCGGGCGGACGATCCATGATCTCAAACTGGTGAATCGAGAGCGCACCTTGCCGATGCGCAGTGCCGAGGCAGTCGGCTCCGGTGTCACCGCCGCCGATGATGACGACTCGCTTACCCGCGGCGGTGATGGGGCTCTGGTCGAGATCTCCGAGTTGGACATTGGTTGCGAGCGGGAGGTACTCCATGGCTTGATGGATGCCATCGAGCTCGCGGCCAGGAATGGGTAGATCGCGCCAGTTGGTGGCACCACCGGCCAACACGATGGCGTCGAAGTCGGCGTCGAGTTCGGCGACCGGGATGCTCGACGGATCCCCGGTCGGGCCG
>JAQCHM010000005.1 GCA_027730885.1 Actinomycetota bacterium
CGGCTGAACATGATGGCGGCGGGCCCGGGGTGTTCGATTCTCACCGGACGCCAGATGCCGCCTGGGTTCCCACGGGGAGCTAGCGGACCGGTCTGCAACGACCCCGTGACCGACTGCTTCGGTCGGCTGGGCGACGCAGGGGTGCACGCCACCTCGACCGCAAGGAGGTGTTCGTCCCTCGCCCGAAGGGGGTCGCTGACCTCGAACTGGTGGGGAACGAAGTATCCGTTGGTGTCGCCGAGGTAGTCGCCGTCGAGCCACACCTCACTCTGGGCGATCACGCCGTCGAAGCACAGCCAGGCCCGCTTGTCCGGGGCGGGACCGTCGGTGATGAATCGACGACGGTGCAGGATCGGCTCGGTGACCCCGGCGAACGCGTTGGTCTCGTCCCAGTGGCCGGGCACCGTGATGGTTGCCCAGGCATCGTCGTCGAGGTCGGGATCGGCGCCGGAGCGATTGAGCTCGGCGTTGAGCGGCGCTGCTTTCCACGGTCCTGAGAGGTCCACTGCACGCACCATACTCGCCGCCCGGTAGGCACCGACCCACCGTTCCCGGATAGGGTCACCGGCGTGACTCAACCCGCGGCCTCGGATCTCAGCCCCACCCCGCCCGCCGACCTTCCCCGTGATCTCGGAAGCCTGAGGGCATCCGGATGGCAATCACGCAGCATCAAAGATGAGCTGCGGCAGAACGCCATCGCCAAGATCCGCAGCGGCGACAACTTGTTCCCTGGCATCCTCGGGTACGAGAACACGGTCGTCCCCCAGCTCGAGCACGCGGTGCTCGCCGGTCACGACGTGGTGTTCCTCGGTGAACGTGGCCAGGCGAAGACCCGACTCATCCGGTCGCTCACCAAGCTCCTCGATCCCTGGATGCCGATCGTGGCCGGTTCGGAGATCAACGACGATCCCTACCATCCGGTCTCCCGCATGGCCCGAGACCTCATCGCCGAGCATGGCGACGCCACCCCGATCGCGTGGGTTCACCAGGACGACCGTTACGGCGAGAAGTTGGCGACACCCGACACGTCGATCGCCGATCTCATCGGTGAAGTCGACCCCATCAAGGTCGCCGAGGGCCGCTATCTCTCCGATGAGCTGACCCTGCACTACGGCCTGGTTCCCCGGACCAATCGTGGCATCTTCGCCATCAACGAGCTCCCCGATCTGGCCGAGCGCATCCAGGTCGGCCTGCTGAACGTGCTCGAGGAACGCGACGTCCAGATCCGCGGCTACAAGGTGCGTCTCCCGCTCGACGTGCTCCTGGTGGCGTCGGCCAATCCCGAGGACTACACGAACCGTGGCCGGATGATCACGCCACTCAAGGATCGGTTCGGTGCTCAGATCCGGACGCACTACCCGTTCGAGATCGACACCGAGATCGCGATCGCCAACCAGGAGGCCACGATTCCGGTCGACGGGCCCGAGATCCATATCCCGGACTTCATGACCGAGCTGGTGGCCACCTTCTCCCACGTGGCCCGCGGAAGCTCGCACATCAATCAGCGTTCGGGTGTGTCGGTCCGACTGACGGTGTCCAATCTCGAAACGTTGGCCGCAGCGGCCACCCGCCGTGTCCTGCGCCTGGGCGAGGAGGTCGTCGTTCCTCGAGTGTCGGACCTCGACGCGCTCATCGCCTCGACCTCGGGCAAGATCGAGATCGAAGCGCTCGAAGAAGGCCGCGACGCCCAGGTCATCGATCATCTCCTGCGCACCGCTGTGCTCACGGTGTTCAAGGGGAGGGTCTCGGTCGAAGGCGTGCGCCAGGTCGTCGACTCGTTCGACGAAGAACTCGTTGCCAGCATCGGTGATGACGTGCCGGTGGCCGACTACATGGCCTTGCTGGCATCGCTCCCTGCGATGGCCGCCCCGGTGGCCGAGTTGTTGGGTGACGACCTCTCACCGGCCTCGCAGGCATCAGCCGTCGAGTTCATCCTCGAGGGTCTGCACCTGTCGAAGCGTTTGAACAAGGACGCAGTCGGTTCGCGTTCGGCCTACCGGGCCCGGGCCTGACCGTCGCCCCTTCCCCCCTCAGGCTGCCTCAGCCCGGCGCCGCCAGGGTGACCGAGAGGACGGAACGTTGACCGCCGCGATCGATCTCGACGGTCAGCGAATCGCCTGGGAACCGTGACTGGACCAGCCCGGCCAGTTCGCTGAATCGGCTGACGGGCGCTCCGTCGATCGACAGCACGCGATCGCCCTCGTCGAGCCCGGCCGTCGAGGCGGCGCTGCCGGCGGTGACCTCGCCGATCAGTACGCCAGGGGCGGTGTCATCGACCTCGGCGGGAGCGACGCCGAGGAAGCCCGGTTCGAGTGACGTGCCCGTGCGGATATGGGAGGCCACCTTCACCGCGACGTCGATGGGGATGGCGAAGCCGACCCCGACGTTCGTGCTGCTGATGCCGTCGGTGCGGATGCTGGCGTTGATGCCGATGACCTGACCCGAAGCGTTGGCCAGCGCCCCACCGGAGTTTCCCGGGTCGATGGGAGCATCGGTCTGGATCATGGCACTGAAGCCATTGGCCGCGTTGGGAACCGGGCGGTTCAGGGCCGACACGATGCCGGCTGTCACCGTCTGCTGGAGCTGGAACGGGCTGCCGATGGCGACTGCAGTCTCGCCCACTTCGAGGTCGACGCCGAGGGCGAGGTCCGCGACCGGTACTCCCGACGACGGGCCGAGGCCGAGGACGGCGATGTCATTACGAGGGTCACCGCCGATGAGCTCCGCCTCGAGCGCCCGGCCGTCGGCGGTGCGGACGATGAACGAACTCGAACCATCGACCACATGACGGTTGGTGAGGACGAACCCATCCTCGTAGACGACTCCGGAGCCCAGTCCGTTCGGGGTCTCGACCTGCACCACCGATGGGCCGAGGAGGTTTGCCACCGAGGCGACGCCACCAACGACGGGGGCGGGATCGCGTGGCATCGCCATGGTGCCGAGGCCGAAGCTCGCCGCCGACAGCGCAGCACCGGCGACGAACGCGACCGCGACGCGCCCCCTGGACGACGGGACGACAGCCATCTGGGCCGGCGGGTCCTCGGCGAGAAGATCGGGCGGCGTGCGTTCGATGTCAGTCCAGCTCATGGGCTGAACGTACGCTCCACTGCCGAAAGCCGACCTAAGTTCGATCGACCGGGTCAGCTCAAGCCAGGTCGGCGAACGCCTGAGCCACGTCGCGCTCGGACCGTGCCGCGTTGATCAGACCACCTCGACCGTCGAACCCGCGCTCCCAGTGCCAGCCGTCGATCGGGCTGGACTGCCACCATCCGGCTGCCTTGCGATCGATGACGCCCTCGTGGAGGGTCCGCATGTGCTGAGCTTGGGCGTCACTGTCGTCCTCGACCGGGGTCAGATCGGCGGCTGCGAGCTTCTCGGTCTCGGGCAGCGATGCACAGGTCCGTTCGAACGCCGTGAGCAAGCCCTCGGCGAGGAAACCGAGCGGCATCGGAGACCACGACCCGTGGACGTCGATGCGTACGGCGGGACGGAGTTGCACGATGATGCGGTCGAACGCCTCGCGCAGGTGATCGACCGTGGTGGGGTAGCCGTCGACGCCGATGACTCCCTCGGCGATTGCGGCCCCCCAAGATCGGCGGAACAAGCCGTCGAGCCAGCGCGCCCGCTCGGTTGCCGGGAGGTTGTCGGTCACGGGTTCGAACAGTCGCGCCGTCTGGTAGGTGGCGACGGGAGCAGACCCACCGAGCACCCGCCAGGCCTCGCCGTCGGCCAAGACCGCGGCACGAACCGCTTTGGCCGTTGCGTCGAGGTCGCGACTGCCGGGCGGTCCGAGGGCCAGCAGGTTGTTGCGCACCGCGTGGTGCACGGGTTCCCGCTGTGGGATCCAGCCGGCGACGAGGTCGGCGAAGTTCTCACCCATCCGGTCGAGATGACGCGGCCACAGCAGGGTGCGGGCCCGGTCGTCGACGAACCCGTGCTCGTCGTCGACGAACCAACCGGGCAACGTGCCATCGACCAGACAGGCCCACGGAGCCAAACCCAACTGTCGGGCGGCCTGGAACACCTCTCGATAGTGTTCGACCCGCGGCTGGCTGGGGTGGCCGCCACGGGGTTCGAGGGTCGCCCACTCGAGGGTGATGGCCACTTCGTTGAACCCCAGTAGCGCCAGCTGTGCGAGGTCGTCGGCCCAGGTGCCGCGGTAGCCGGTGCCGTCGCCTGATGCCGGGGCGCGACCCGCGGCGATCCATCGAGACCAGTCGGCGGAGGCCGGGACCCCAGCCAACTCGCTCTCGGTCAGCACCGCGCCGAGCGGCCGAATCAAGTGAGCATCCGCCTGCGGATTTCGGCGACCGCCTCGAGCACGGACGCGGAACTGGTCGGGTTCAGCACGACGGTCTGGATGCCCAAAGCGGCCGCGACCTGGAGGTTGCCCTGCTCGTGGTCGACGTAGAGCGCCTCCTCGGGCAAACAGTCGGCGACGTCGAGACAGAGTTCGAAGAATGCGGGCTCGGGTAGTTCGACGCCCACCATCGCCGAGTTCACGAGCGCTGAAGCGAGACCACGGTCGAGGTAGCGCGCGGCCAGCATTTCTTGCGCCTCGGCAATGTGATTGACGACTAGCATGACCATGAGGCCGGCGTCGCTGAGGTCGGCCAGGAGGTCGGTGAACTCTGGCCGGTCGGTCGCCTCGAACGTGACGTCGAGGAGTTGATCGATGGTGCTCTCCGCCGGATCGAGGACAGTGGACGGATCGAGGACGGTGTCGGTGACGGTTCCCGCCCATCCGACGATGAGCACATTGCATTGAGGGCCTTGCTCCGGCACGGGGTCGAGGCTAACGGTGAGGAAGGCCCGAGGGGGCGTGTCCGGCCGAGGCCAGCTAAGGTCAGCGCACGCAGCCGACGAAAGGTTGAGTCAGAAATGGTCGGTTCCCGATTCCGTTACTCCCGCTGGGATGGCACGCAGAAGGGCTTCGAACTTGACGCGTTCGACGTCCTCGGCCAGCTGACCGACGATCTCCTCTACCACGGCGACCCCATGGCCGCGCTGCGACGCCTCATGCAGGAGGGCTTCGAGGATCGCAACGGTGATCGGATTCAGGGCTTGCGGGAGATGCTTGAGCAGCTCCGTCGCGAGCGCCAGGAGCGGTTGGAGAACCACAACCTCGGTGGTGTGTATGACGAGATCAACGAGGCGCTGAACGAGGTGGTTTCCACCGAGATGCAGGGGCTCGACGATCGGCAGGCCCTGGCGGACATGCAGCTGTCGGACCCCGACGCGTCGGCGACCGATCGCCGCAACGCCGAGCTGGCCAAGGACACCACCGCGTCCAAGCAGATGGAACTGGGCATGCTGCCCGACGACCTGGCCGGCAAGGTTCGCTCGCTCCAGCAGTACGAGTTCGAGTCTTCGGAAGCTCGTCAACGATTCGAGGAGCTGGTCGACAAGCTCCGTCAGGAACTCATCCAACAGCAGTTCCAACAGATGTCGGGCGCCATGGAGAATCTGACGCCCGAAGACCTGGCACGGATGAAGGACATGATGTCCGAGCTCAACAAGATGCTCGAGCAGCGTGAGCAGGGCATCGACCCCGACACCGAGGCGGCCAATTTCGCCGACTTCATGGACAAGTTCGGGGACTTCTTCCCCGGCGAACCCGAGAACCTCGATCAGCTCCTCGAGCAGATGGCCCAACAGATGGCGGCCATGCAGGCCATGATGAACTCCATGACGCCCGAACAGCGTCAGCAGCTGATGGATTTGTCCAACCAGCTGATGGAGGACATGGACCTCAACTTCGAGATGAACCGTCTCGGACAGAACCTCCAGCAGATGTTCCCCAACGCCGGCTGGCAGAAGGGCTACAACTTCGAGGGGTTCGACCCGCTTGGTCTGGCCGAAGCCGGCCAGATGATGCAGGAGATGGGCCAGCTCGATCGTCTCGAGCAGTTCCTCAAGCAGGCCACCTCACCGCAGCAACTGGCCGAGGTCGACCTCGAACAGGTGCGCAGGCTGATGGGCGACGCCGCCGCTGCCTCCATGGAGCGCGTTGCCGAGCTGGCCAAGATGCTCGAGGAGTCTGGCCTGATCCAGAACAAGGAAGGACGCCTCGAGTTGACGCCCCGGGGCCTGCGTCGACTCGGGCAACAGGCACTGGGCGATCTGTTCTCGAAACTCGATCCCAGCAGCCTCGGAGGACACGACATCGACCGGGCGGGCATCGGCCACGAACGAGCCTTCGACACCAAGGCCTACGAATTCGGCGACCCCTTCAACCTCGACATCGGCAAGACGGTCCGCAACGCCATCCAGCGGTCGGGTGGGGGGACCCCGGTGCAGCTGACTCCCGACGACTTCGAGATCGAGCAGACCGAACGCCAGGTCCGCTCGAGCACGGTGTTGATGCTCGACCTGTCACTGTCGATGCCGATGCGCGACAACTTTCTTCCGGCCAAGAAGGTGGCGATGGCGTTGTACTCGCTGATCTCCTCACAATTCCCGCGGGACTACCTCGGTATCGTGACCTTCAGCGAGGTCGCGAAGGAACTCAGGCCGGCCGACCTTCCCGAGGTCAGCTGGGACTTCGTCTACGGCACCAACATGCACCACGCGTTCAAGCTGAGCCAGCAACTGTTGGCCCGCGAGACCGGGACCAAGCAGATCATCATGATCACCGACGGCGAGCCGACGGCCCATCTGATGGCAGGCGGTCAGCCTTTCTTCAGCTATCCGCCGGCCCGTGAGACGGTCGAGTTGACCTTGGCCGAGGTATTGCGTTGCACCCGGGCCGGCATCACCATCAATACCTTCATGCTCGACCCCGACGCCGGGCTTCGCGGCTTCGTCGAACGCCTGACCGAGCTCAATCAGGGACGAGCGTTCTTCACCACGCCTCAGAATCTCGGCGATTACGTGTTGGTCGACTTCATCGAGCACAAGCGCAAACTGCTGACCGGGCGTGGTCGAGCTTGACCTTGGATCCCGTGCTGGTCGAAGCCGAGCGGTTGAGCCGGGCGACCGGACTGGCATTCGAGGTGATCGCCTGTGATCCAGCGCTCGCAGACACGGCCCAGTTTTGCGAGGCGTACGGCTATGCGCTGGCCGACTCCGCCAACACCATCGTGGTCGTGGGCAAGTCCGAGCCCAGGGTCTATGCGGTCTGCCTCGTACTGGCCGACTCGCGTCTCGACGTGAACGGCGAGGTCCGGCGACATCTGGGAACGAGGAAGGCATCGTTCGCCAGTGCGGAGGAGACGGAGGAGTTGACCGGCATGGTCATCGGGGGCGTGACCGTCGTCGGAGTACCGGCCGAGCTCCCCGTGTGGATCGATGCCCGGGTGATGGAACGGACCTCGATCGTTCTCGGAGGCGGTGGGCGCGACCGCAAGCTCGTCGCTCCGCCCGCATGGCTGCTGGGTCGCCCTCAGGCGACGCCTGGAGCCACGGTCGAGGTAGTCGAAGGTCTGGCCAAGCGCTGATCGGGGTCTCGGCCGGTTTCGGCCGGCAAGTTTTGACCTCATAGCACCTTCCGCTTGTAAATCGCGGAAACTCCGGGCAGAATCCCATTGTTGTAATTACAGACGCGGGCTTCTCGGAGCACGCGTCTGGTGCCGGTGGGTTTCTCCCGCACCGTCGGCACCGCCGGTCCTTTCCCGTTCCCCACGACAACTCCCGCACCTGAAGGACCGGCAAGAGGCGGAGGAGGCAGCATACGCATGCGTATTGGGCGGAAGCAGATCATGCTGGACACCAGCTGGCAGGAATTGGCCAACTGTCTCGGCGTCGACCCCGACCTCTTCTTTCCCGAGCGAGGCGCGTCAACGCGTGAGGCCAAGGAAGTGTGCAAGGGCTGCGTCGTCCGCGACCACTGTCTCGAGTACGCGTTGGCCAACGGCGAGAAGTTCGGCATCTGGGGCGGTATGAGCGAACGCGAGCGTCGCCGAATCCGCCGCTCCCGATCCGTCGCCCGTCAGGCCCAGCCCGGGGTCGCGGCCTCCATCGAGACCGCCTGAGTCCCTCCCGACAAAGGTGGTGCCGCCCGGTAGACCTGTGAGGGGTACACTGGCGCCATGGGTAGTCTCAGAGGTCAAGAACTCATCATCATCGCCGTGGTCCTCTTGGTTCTCTTCGGGGGCGCCAAGCTCCCGCAACTGGCCCGAAACGTGGGTCGCGCTCAGAAGGAATTCAAGGACGGCCTGGCCGAAGGCAAGTCCGACGCAACCGCCGATGCAAGCGCAGACGGAGAATCTTCGCGCTGACCTGGAACCGAACCGGCCATTCCGGCGTTCCGAGAGCCGACACGTTGGTCCATGGTTGAGCCACGGACCAAGGATCGAGACTCAGTCCCCACATGGGAAGAGGTCGCGGACAACTACGGTCGGTTTCTCTACAGCCTCGCGTATCGGCTGACGGGCAATCACCACGATGCCCAGGACCTCGTCCAGGAGGTTCTCTTGCGAGTCAGACGCGGACTCATCAACTATCAGCCCGGCAACCTGGAGGGTTGGTTGGGGCGAATCACCACCAACGCGTTCCTCGACCGAGTGCGGCGACAGAAGCGGCGACCCACCGTGCCGTTGCCCGAGGAAGCCGAGAACTTCTTGCCGGGCTCTTCGGGGATCGAGGCTGAGATGGCGGCCGCAGACCTGCCGGACGACCTGCAGCGTCTGTTGGCCGATCTCCCCGTCGGGTATCGGGCTCCGGTCGTACTCAAGGATGTCCTCGGCTACTCCTACGACGACATCGCCCTCAGCCTCGGTATTCCCGTCGGCACGGTGCGTAGCCGAATCCACCGAGGCCGCAGCCGGCTCAAGGAGGCCCTCAGTGTTTGAGGAGCCAGGGTTTCATCAGAGACCGTTCGAAGAGGCTGCGTGGGAGGTCGAGATCGCAGCCTTGCTTGGGTCGCTGCCGATGGTCGAACCTCCGCCCGGATTCCTCGAAAAAGCCGTCGACCGTCGACCGCTCTTTGCCCTTCGGGGGACCGTCGCGCTGTTGTGCGGCGCCACCCTTGCCCTCTTCGGCGTCACCCAGATCGGCGGCCTGGACCGACACGAAGTGCTGCCCCCGGTCGACGATCTGATAGAGCGTCACGCCACGGCCGAGGTCGCGATGCACGACGGAACCCTAGAGGCCGATGAGACACTCGTGCGGGGCGACGACGAGGACAGCCCACCGTTGTCCCTGCCGGGTTCGCTCCAGCAGCAGGGCCGTATCGAGGGCAGCGATCCGGATCAGATGCTGTACGCAGACGACGACGACGCGGTGTCGGTCTTCTCCCAACCCGGACGGGTCGATTGGGAGGAGTTGCCCCGTGACGGCATGGAGACGTTGGGCGGCGTACCGGCCTGGGTCGATTCCGAGCAGGAGTTGGTGCTCGTCGAATCGGCCGACGCGGCAGTGACCATCGTCGGGCTGTCCCCGGCCGAACTCGTCGGACCGCTGCAGACCCTTCCCCGCCGTTCTCGGGGGGCTGCGGCCTGGCTGCGCGAGACTGCATCGGCGATCAGCGCCCAGTTGGGATTCGCCGACCTCGACTGACGAGTCGTGAACGGCCGCCCGGCCGCGCAAGAGCCTCGGGGGCCGTTCCGGGGCTCTTGTTCCTGGTCTGATGAAGGACGATCAGGCGTCGATGTGAACGCTGGTTCCGGCGTACCGCCGGTTCTTGAGCATGCGGCGTCGTTGGCGTTCTGATTCGCCACCCCAAACACCGTGATCGACCCTGAGTTCGAGCGCGTACTCGAGGCACTCGTTCCTGACGGGGCATTGGGCGCAGATCTTCTTCGCGATCTCCACCCCGACACCGTCGCTCGGGAAGAACACGGCAGGAGCGTGATTGTTACAGAGTCCCTCTGCCATCCAAGTGGTATCCATGCGCATAAAGACGTCTTTCTGTCCGAAATGGTTCCCTCCAAGCCGAAACTCTCGAAGAAATTTCGACAGGACGAAGGGCTAGACTTACTCTCCATGACAGACGTCGAGACGACCTCCGACCAACCTCCCGTTGCCCATGCAACGATCGTGTACCTCGGTCCGGTCGCTCCGCACTGGGAAATTCGTACCCATTTTGGCGACGAGCGGTTCATCGACGCCTTCCGTACCCGAGTCGATGCCCGCCTGCTGCTGCTGCCCAAGCACGACCCCCAGTTCCGCCGCAACCGCGAGCGCGTCAATCGAGACGCCGAGCGTGAGCTCATCCGGCTCGACTGGGACCTCGGAGACGAACTCCATCAGGGTGCCGCTTCCGCCTGACGTGCACCTCCTGTGATTGACTAGGGAGATGGACCTCAACGGAGCGCAAGGGAATTCGCCTGCGGTCCAACAGCCGGGTGCCGACCGGTACCTCAACCGTGAGCTCTCGTGGCTCGACTTCAACCATCGCGTGTTGTCGATGGCCGACGACGACAGCCTGCCCCTGCTCGAGCGCCTGAAGTTCTGCAGCATCTTCGCCTCGAACCTCGACGAGTTCTTCATGGTCAGGGTCGCCGGGTTGAAAGACCAGGTTGCTGCCGGTCTCGGGGCACCGTCGGCCGATGGGTTGACACCCCTCGCCCAACTGTCCGAGGTACGTCGCTTCGTGGTCCAGCAGGCCAAGCTGCTGGAACGATTGCACGTCGATCGGTTGCGGCCGGCCCTCGCAGCCGCAGGGGTCGACGTTCGCCATTGGTCCGAACTCGAGGACACCGATCGCGACGCGGCGTGCGCCGAGTTCGATCGTCGGATCTTCCCCGTTCTCACACCCCTCGCTGTCGATCCTGGGCACCCCTTCCCGTACATCTCGAACCTGTCGCTGAACCTGGCCGTCCAGGTCGCGGATCCCGTCGACGGGCGACGGCGCTTCGCCCGCCTCAAGGTCCCC
The DNA here is from genome assembly GCA_027730885.1 of Actinomycetota bacterium. Taxonomy (GTDB): domain Bacteria; phylum Actinomycetota; class Acidimicrobiia; order Acidimicrobiales; family SZUA-35; genus JAHECQ01. The sequence goes on from JAQCHM010000005.1 coordinate 10,817, forward strand.
AACACCATCCCCCGGTTCATGGCCGTCCCTTCGGGGGCGTTCGTATCGGTCGAACAAGTCATCGCGTCGAACCTTGCGCATCTGTTCGCCGGCATGGACGTCCTCGGCGCGTGGGCCTTCCGAGTGACGCGCAACGCCGATTACACCCTCAACGACGCCGAGGCCGAGGATCTGGTCGAAGCCATCGAGCTCGAGCTTCGCCGCCGCCGCTTCGGACGCGCCATCCGACTCGAAGTCGACCAGGCAATGCCGGCTGACACCCTCGAGCTCCTCGTTCGCGAGCTCGATCTCGCGGCCGAGGACGTCTACGACTACCGCGGTCTTGTCGACTGCACGGGGTACTGGCAGCTCGTCGGTCTCGACCGGCCGGACCTCCTCAACCCCCCGTTCGTCGGCGTGACGCCGGCTCCGTTGCGAGAGCTCGAGGACCGAGACGAGCTGTTCGCTCGGCTGCGCAACGAGGATGTCCTGCTGCATCACCCGTACGACTCCTTCAACGACTCGGTGGGCGAGTTCATCCACCTTGCGTCGATCGATCCTCGCGTCCTCGCGATCAAACAGACCCTCTACCGCACCTCGGGCGATTCGCCGATCGTGCAATCGCTCATCCGCGCCGCCGAGATGGGCAAGCAGGTGGCGGTGCTTGTGGAGGTGAAGGCCAGATTCGACGAGCAGGCCAACATCCAGTGGGCTCGTCGTCTGGAAGAGGCCGGGGTCCACGTGGCCTACGGGCTCGTCGGGCTGAAGATCCACACCAAGACCACCCTCGTCGTGCGCGACGAGCCCGACGGCATCCGGCGGTACTGCCACATCGGAACGGGCAACTACAACTCCCGCACCGCCAGCACCTACGAAGACCTGGGATTGCTGACCGCGGACCCCGAGATCGGCGATGACCTCACCCAGTTGTTCAACTATCTCACCGGCTACGGGCGCGATGCCCAGTACGGCAACTTGGTCGTCGCGCCGCTGACCATGCGGGCCACACTCCGTCGACTCATTCGTAACGAGATGGAGGCCCCCGAGGGGCGCATCATCCTGAAGCTGAACTCCCTGGTCGACACCGAGTTCATCGATCTGCTGTACGAGGCGAGCCAGGCTGGGGTCTCGATCGACCTCATCGTTCGGGGCATGTGCGCGTTGATTCCGGGTGTTCCCGGACAGTCCGAGAACATCCGCGTGCGCTCGATTCTGGGCCAGTACCTCGAGCACAGCCGTATCTACTACTTCGGCAACGGCGGAGGGCCTCGTCGCCCGCTCTACTACACCGGCTCGGCCGACATGATGCGCCGCAATCTCGATCGCCGGGTCGAGGCCCTGGTGCGCATCGACGATCCGAAGATCGTCGGTCGGTTGGAGGAAGTGATCGCGATCAACCTCGCCGACGACTGGCTGGCGTGGGAACTTGGCCCCGATCGGGTGTATCGCCGCCGCACCGAGCGCACGATGAACTGCCACGAGACCTTCCAGCGGCTGGCCGTCGAACGCGCTGCCCACGATCAGGCTGCAGCCCGACGTGCTATCGGGAGTCCCTGGCCCGTGGCTGATGCTGAGGTGCGAGCAGCCGGCTGCGTGATCTGGCGGCCGGCCCCGGGCGGCCCCGAGATCCTGTTGGCCCATCGCGATCGTTACGACGATTGGGCGTTTCCCAAAGGGAAACGGGATCCAGGCGAGAGCGACGAGGACTGCGCGCGGCGCGAGGTGCGCGAGGAGGTCAACGTTCGCGGCGAATTGGGTCCCGAACTGCAGTCCGCTTCTTACGTCGACCACAAGGGGAGGCCGAAGGCCGTCCGCTACTGGCTGATGCGCCACGAATCAGGGGTGTTCGAGCCGAACGACGAGGTCGACCGGGTTTGCTGGCTACCTCCGCACGCCGCCCACACGTTGCTCACCTACGCACACGATCGCATCATCCTGGCCGAGGCCGCCGGACTGTTGGCCGCACAGGATTGAAGCGCTCGATCTGGTGGGCAACGCCGCATCCGGCGTGACCGTACCGGCTGAGGGCTGAGCCTTCAGCGGTCGTTCACCTTTTGTTCACCTCGGCGGGGGTGCCTGGACATGCTCGGTCCGTACCTTGTCCCCCGTCGCACCAGCGACCAGACACCTGCGGGCTGAGAAGGCCCGCGTCGCCAAGGAGGCGCACCTACATGACCCCCAAGAAGCTGAAGTTCCTGGCTGTCGCCCTGTCGCTGAGCGCAACGGCTGCAGCGTGCGGAGGCAGTTCCGACGCCGCGCCCGAGACCGGGACGGACGGTGCGGCCGGCGGCGGCGATCTGAGTGGCGAGATCGTGATCTCCGGTTCGTCGACGGTCGAGCCCATCTCCATCGCGGTGGCCGAGTCGTTCGCGGCCGAAAACGGCGAGGCGAACATTCAGGTGAGCGGACCGGGCACCGGTGACGGCTTCCTGTTGTTCTGCGACGGCGAGATCGACATCTCCGACGCGTCGCGCCCGATCAAGGACGAAGAGGCGCAGACCTGTGCCGACAACGGCATCGAGTTCGTCGAGCTCAAAGTGGCCATCGACGGCATCGCCGTCATGACCAGCTCCGAGAACGCAGACGTCGAGTGCCTGGCCTTCGGTGATCTCTACGCCCTGGTCGGTCCGGAGTCCACCGGGTTCTCCACATGGAGCGACGCCAACGACCTGGCGGTCGAGGCCGGCGGCAATGGCGACCTGCCGGACGCCGAACTGGTGATCAGCGCGCCGGGTACCGAGTCCGGCACGTATGACAGCTTCCTGGAGATCGTCTTCGGTGACATCGCCGAGGAGCGGGCTCAGGAGGAGACCACTCGTCCCGACTACTCGAGCGCGGCCGATGACAACGTGATCGTCGAGACCATCTCGTCGAACCCGACGTCCTTCGGCTGGGGGGGGTATGCGTTCGCGGTCGAGGCCGGGGACAGTGTCAAGCTGATCTCGATCTCGGAAGAAGCCGGTGGCGAGTGCATCCAGCCGACGGCCGAGACCATTGCCTCCAACGAGTACCCGATCGCCCGTGACCTGTTCGTCTACGTGAACAAGGCCAAGGCGGCCGAGAACCCTGCCCTCGTCGCCTTCGTCGACCTCTACCTGGCGTACGGTCTCGACGAGGCCGTGAGCGAGGTCGGCTACGTCGAACTGGCCGACGAGGCCAAGGCCGAGGCGATCGCCGCCTGGGAAGGCCGCTGACAAGAAGCTCGTAGCCGCCCCGTGGCCCCGGGCCCAGCCCTAGGCTGCGGGGCGGAGAGCCGTTCGACCCACCAATAGGACCTGATGACGACGACCGCCTGGGACATTTCGACGCTGCGGGGCGATGTCCGCCGGCAACGCAAGGAACGCCGGGTGAAGGTGATCATGTCCGCGGCCGCTTCGGCTTCGATCCTGGTGAGCGTCCTGATCATCTACTCACTGGTGCTCGAGGCGCTCGCGTTCATCTTGGAGGTCGATTACGCCACACTGATCGACATCGGCTGGTTCCCTCGTCGGGGCATCTTCGATCTTCGCACGATCGTGGCGGCGACGCTGATCGTGACCATGATCGCCATGGTGGTGGCGGCGCCATTGGGCCTGGCGGCGGCCGTGTACCTGTCCGAGTACGCCGCCCCCCGCACCCGCAAGATCCTCAAGCCGGTCCTGGAGATCCTGGCCGGTGTCCCGTCGGTGGTGCTCGGGTACTTTGCCCTCCGGTTTATTGCTCCCAACATTATCACCAACCTCTTCTCCTCGGCGAAACCGGCCAACCTCGCTGCGGCCGGTGTGGGTGTCGGCCTGCTCACGATCCCGCTCATCGCCTCGATCGCCGAGGACGCGCTGACGGCCGTGCCCCGATCGTTGCGTGAGGCCAGCTCCGGCCTTGGAGCCAGGAAGAAGACCACCACGTTGCGGATCGTTCTGCCGGCGGCGATCTCCGGCCTGACCGCCGCCTTCATCGTGGCCACTTCTCGGGCCATCGGCGAGACGATGGTGGTCTACATCGCGGGCGGCGCGGCCGACAGCGCAATCCAGACCTACAACCCGCTGGAGCCAGGTTTGACCATGACGGCGGCCATGGCCTCTGTCGCTTCGGGTACCGACAACGTCGCCGGGATGGGGCTCACCTTCCAAAGTCTGTTCTTCGTAGGGTTCCTGCTGTTCCTTATGACCATGACGATGAACTTGATCGCCGATCGCTTCGTCCGCCGATTCCGGCAGGAGTACTGAGATGGCAACGCCAACGGTGACCAAGGCGGGGACCGACGTCGACATCCTCAGCGGGCTGCGTCGCAAGAGCGACATCGGTGGGGTCCTGTTCCGGTGGCTCCTCCTCGGCTCGCTGTTGTTCACCCTGGTCGTCCTGGTCGTCCTGCTCGGTCAGGTGCTGATCGACGGCTGGCCGATCCTCGGATCTCGACTCGGAGACTTCCTCTCCACTGGCCTCGGCTCCAAGCCTGAGACGTCGGGCATCGTCCAGGGGCTCCGAGGGACGTTCTACCTGTGCCTGATCACCGCCGTGGTCGCGTTCCCGCTGGGCATCGCCTCGGCCATCTACCTCGAGGAGTATGCGACCCGCGGGAAGTTCGCGACGTTCATCGATCTGAACATTCGCAACCTGGCCGGCGTGCCGTCGGTGGTCTACGGCATCCTCGGGCTGACGATCTTCGTGAAGGGGCCGGGCATCGGGGCCATCACCGGCGGGTCCACTCCCTTTGCCGCCGGCCTGACGCTGGCCTGCCTGGTGCTCCCCGTGGTCATCATCACATCGGCCGAGGCCATTCGTGGCGTTCCTACCCAGCTCCGTGAGGCAGGGGTCGGGGTTGGAGCTACGAAATGGCAGGTCATCAAGGACCACGTCCTGCCCTATGCGGCCCCGGGGATCCTGACCGGCACCCTTCTCTCGGTCGCCCGCGCCGCCGGTGAGGCCGCTCCCTTGATCCTCATCGGTTCCGTGACCGGTTTCATGTCCGGCCATCCCGCCTGGTGGGACGTCGGCCAAGTGCGCGAGAGCTTCACCGCGATGCCGATCGTCATCACCGCGTGGGCCCGGCAGCCGCAAGAAGGCTTCAAGGTCGACAACGCGGCCGCTGCCATCGTCATCCTGATCCTCTTCGTGCTGCTGCTCAACAGCGCAGCCGTCGTCCTGCGCAATCGCTTCGAGAAGCGACGCGAAGGCTGATCTGTCGTGGACGCGAACGAACCCGAAGCCTCAGTCCCCGACGAACAATCGATGAACGCTCAGAAAGAGAAGGCGGAGCAAACCATGGAACGAACCGCAGCGGTGAGCCGTATGCCCGTGACCCGGGTCGACGACGACGTGAAGATCGACGGCGACGTCGTGATCCGTCTCCAGGAACTCGCGGTCTACTACGGCGAGTTCCGGGCGGTGCGCGACGTCAACCTTCCGGTTCGTCAGAACGAGATCACTGCGATGATCGGTCCCAGCGGTTGCGGGAAATCGACCGTTCTGCGGTGCATCAATCGAATGAACGACCTGGTGCCCACCGCTCGGGTCGAGGGCCGAGTCGAGTACCACGGCATCGATCTCTACGATCCACGGGTCGATCCGGTCGAGGTCCGGCGCCGGATCGGGATGGTCTTCCAGAAGCCGAATCCCTTCCCCAAATCCATCTACGAGAACATCGTCTACGGGCCTCGCATCGCCGGAGCATCGAAGGCGGACTTCGAGGAGATCGTCGAGACGTCGCTGAAGCGCGCGGCGCTGTGGGATGAGGTCAAGGATCGACTCAAGGACTCAGCCTTGGGACTGTCGGGCGGTCAGCAGCAGCGCCTGTGCATCGCTCGGGCCATAGCGACCCGTCCGGACGTCCTCCTGATGGACGAGCCGTGCTCCGCGCTCGATCCCATCGCAACCGGTCGCATCGAGGATCTGATGCACGAACTCAAGTCCGAGTACACGATCGTCATCGTCACCCACAACATGCAGCAAGCGGCGCGGGTCAGCGACCGAACGGCCTTCTTCACTGCTGAGCTCGACAGCGAAAGCGATCGTCGGACGGGGTTGCTGATCGAGTACGACCGGACCGAGAAGATCTTCTCCAACCCCGCCGACATGCGCACCGAGAACTACGTCACCGGTCGATTCGGCTGATGACGTGTCCAGGACCCGAATGAGAGGAGCCTTCGCCGAGGAACTCGAGCAACTGCGGATCCAGGTCGAGTTGATGGCGCTTCGGGTCGACGAGTCGGTCGCCCGGGCGGTTCGGGTGGTCGAGTTCGGCGATCAGGTGGCCGCCGCCGACCTGCTTGCCTCCGACGACGAGATCGACGACATGCACATCTCCCTGCTCGAGCGGTGTTACGAGTTGCTGGTGCGTGAGGGGCCCGTGGCCTCCGATTTCCGCCTCGTCGTCTCGGTCATCCGAGCGCTGGACTCGCTCGAGCGTATTGGCGACCTGTGCCTGCGGATCGCCAAGACGGCTGATGAACAACCGCTGATCGCGGCCAACAGCGAGTTACATCGGGTGGCGGTCGAGTTTTCGTACGTCGTTCTCGCCGCCTTTCGGCGAATGCGGACTGCATGGGCCGAGGGCTCGTTGGACCCACTCGGCCCCGAGACCAGTGTCGACCGCCGCAGCACCGATGCCTTGCCTGCTGTCCTCGGCGATGCCGGGCCCGAGGAGCTCGCGCGGGCCCTCGCGGCGCGGATCATGGAACTGTCCGGACCGGACGCCGTTCGGGCCGGCGTGAACGCCTTCGTCGTCTGTCGGTCCTTGGACAGGATCGCCGACCACACACACGTTCTGGTGGCGCGCTTGAAGTACCTTGTGACCGGAGATCCCAGCCACCTAGCAGATGAGGTCGCATGATGAGTGAGAGCGATGCGAGCACCAGGGGTACCGAGCACCGCATCACCTACCACCGTGAGCTGGACACCCTGAACGCAGAGATTCTCCGCTTGGGCGCCTTGGTGGCCGAGATGGTCCCTCGAGGCACGACCGTGTTGTTGAAAGGCGACCTCGCCGAGGCGCAGGCCTTGGTCGACGACGATGACGAACTCGATCGTCTGAGTCTCGAGATCGAAGAGCGCGTCTACCTGATCATGGCCCGTCAGGCCCCCTTGGCAAGCGAGCTCCGCCGACTCATCACGATTCTCAAGTTGGCGGGTGAGCTCGAGCGCTCGGCTGACCTGATGGTCAACGTCTCCAAGGCCGCTCGTCGGATGTATGGGGCGGAGTTGACCCCCAAGATTCGGGGCGTCATCGGGGCCATGGCTTCGGAGGCCCAAAAGCTGGTTCGTCTGGCTCTGGAGGCGTTCGCTGACTCCGACGAGTCGTTGGCCGGCGCTCTGGGGGACATCGACGACCAGCTCGACCAACTCAACCGGGAGATGATCGAGGCGGTGTTCGAAGCCCATTCCCAGGGCCTCCTCGACATCGCAGCCGCGGTCCAGCTGGCGCTGATCGCCCGCTACTACGAGCGCATCGGCGATCACGCAGTGAACATTGGCCAACGCGTCACGTACATGGTCACCGGCTGGCTGCCCGAGCACACGGGGGCCCTGCGAGCAAACGCCCGCCGGCATCAGCTGGATACCACCGGGCAGCAGCCTGACGCCGCGGAATCCAGTCCCTAGGGCGCGTCCGTGCTGATCGTCCTGTGTTGACCATCGTCCTGGTGCTGCTCGGTACCTGCACCGGTGCGGCCGCTGGCATCGGGTTCAGGCGGCTGAAGCCCAGGAGCGATTGGTCGGGACCGGCCGAGGCGGCCGTCGTCTCGGCGAACGAGGGGGCGATGGCGGCTCTTGCCCCCGTGGCGTTCGACGCGCTCCCGTTGGGCTTGGTCTTGTTCGACCACGAGGGCAACGAGGAGTACCGGAACCAGTTCGCCCGCACGCTGATGGGCCAGCATCATCTCGGACCGCTGATCTCGGCCGCCGTGGCCGAGCTGGCGCAGCTTGCCGTTCCCTCCGCCTTGTCGGGCGCGGGCCCGCACCCCCAGCCGGAACCCGTCCTCGAACGAACCCTCGATCTCTATGGTCCGCCGCGCCGGAACATCGACCTCCGGGTCGTGCCGGTAGCAGCGAGCGACGGTGTCGCTGGATCGATGGTCGTCTTCGAGGACGTCACCGAGCAGCGTCGCGTCGACGACGTTCGGCGAGACTTCGTAGCGAACGTGAGTCACGAACTGAAGACTCCGATCGGAGCGATCAGCCTCCTCGCCGAGGCATTGTCCGAACAGGACGATCCGGCCACCACCGCACGCCTCACCGGTCGCCTGCAACTGGAGGCCACTCGATTGGCCAACACGATCGACGACCTTCTCGCATTGTCCGAGATCGAGAGTGATCGAATGGAGCCGGTCGAGGTCTCGGTGGAGACGATCATCGCCGGGGCTCTTGCCCGATCGGCGACCGGCGCCCACGAGCGGAACATCCGCATCCGGGTCGACCACTCCGACGAGCCGTTGGTGCTCCATGGCGACCGCAGCCAACTCGTCTCCGCGTTGGGGAACCTGGTCGACAACGCGGTGAAGTATTCGGACCCGGGATCCGAGGTGTGGATCAGGGCGGCAAGCGACGACGGTCGCATCGTGCTGCAGGTCGAGGACCACGGCATCGGTATCCCCCAAGCCGACCTCGGTCGTATCTTCGAACGGTTCTATCGCGTGGACCCGGCCCGAAGCCGGGGCACGGGCGGTACCGGCCTTGGGTTGTCGATCGTTCGTCACGTGGTGATGAACCACGACGGTCACATTGCTGTACGTTCGACGGAGGGAGTGGGTACGGCCTTCACCCTCCATTTACCCGCCGCAACAGAAGAAACAGAAGAAGAAACAGAAGAGGTGACACAGTGAAGACGCAGCGCATTCTCGTCGTCGAGGACGAGGAGGCCTTCGTGGACGTGCTGACCCTGAGTCTTACCAGGGAGGGCTTCGACGTCGTCGTGGCCCGCGACGGCGCCGAGGCGTTGGCCCGTTTCGACACCGACAACCCGGACGTGATCCTTCTCGACCTGATGTTGCCCCGAGTCTCGGGCATCGACGTCTGTCGGGAGATCCGGCGGCGGTCGAACGTGCCCATCATCATGGTCACGGCGAAGTCGAGCGAAGTCGACACCGTCGTCGGGCTCGAGGTCGGCGCCGATGACTACATCACGAAGCCTTACCGGATGCGTGAGCTGGTTGCGCGGGTCCGGGCCGTGTTGCGGCGCGTCGATGATGGCAGAGAAACCGAGGCCGACTCGTCAACGGTCCACGTTGGCGATGTCAGCGTCGACCCCGACAGCCACGAGGTCATGGTGCGCGGCGCCCACGTTGCGATCGCACTGAAGGAGTTCGATCTGCTCCTGTTGCTGATGGAGAACGCGGGGCGCGTGTTGTCGCGCGAGACCCTCATCGATCGGGTCTGGGGTCACGACTACGTGGGGGACACCAAGACCCTCGATGTGCACGTCAAGCGCATCAGGGCCAAGGTCGAGGACGACCCCTCGAACCCGACTCGCATCGTGACCATCCGGGGGCTCGGATACAAGTACGAGAAGCCGCGGGCGTAAACCGCAGTGCTCTTCGCACGGTCTACTCTGCGAAGGTGAGTGTCTCCGACGGCGATGCCGAGCGAACGATCGCCCGGGGAGCGGCCGCGTTCCGGGTGCCTGCTTTCGCTCGACTGGCTCGAGCCCACGGGCTGGGCGCGGCCGGCGATGCGCTGGTGGCCATCGCGCTGGCCGACTCGCTGTTCTTCTCGATCGACCCCAATGACGCCCGTTGGCAGGTGGCTCTCTACCTTCTGCTGACGGTGGCGCCGTTCGGCGTCGTTGCGCCCTGGTTGGGCCCGGCCATGGATCGCGTCAACGGTGGACACCGTTTCGTCCTCATCGGCGCCTCGTTCGTCCGGGTCGCTCTCGCGGTCGGCATGGCGGTGTACATCGACAGCCTGCTGCTCTTCCCCCTGGCCTTCTCCATGCTGGTGATGGGAAAGACCCACCACATCGCCAAGAGTGCGTTGGTCCCCTCGACGGTCCCGGATCAGGAAGGGCTGGTCCGAGCCAACTCTCGCCTCTCGATCATCACCTCCATCGCGGCCGGCCTCGCCGGCATTCCCGGGGTCGTGCTGCTGAAACTCGGTGGCGCGCCTTGGACGCTCGGGTTGGCCGCCGTCGCGTTCTGCGTCGCCGGTGGTCTGGGATTCAAGATTCCGGCCACCCGAGTCGCGGCCGAACCCGCCGGGCCCGAGGAGAAGGCCGAGGCCAGGGGTTCCGGCATCGTTCTGGCTGCGTCGGCCATGGGTTACCTCCGCGGCGTCGTCGGATTCCTGACCATGCTGCTGGCCTTCGAGCTGCGAGGGGGCATCGACCCCGGACCGACCGGCGTCGGCGTCGAGATCGGGCACCGGGTTCGTCGAGCACTGGGAGCCGAGCGTCTCGACCTGGCAACCGGCGGGTCGCCGGTCTGGCATTTCGGTCTGGTGCTCGTGGCAACAGGTGTCGGCGGGCTCGCCGGTGCGGTGATCTCGCCGAAGTTGCGGCGCAGGGTCACCGAGGAACTGATTCTCGTCGGCACGCTCGGAGCGGTGGCGTTGGTCGGCCTGTTGGCGGCTCTGGCCGGCGGCCTCGTCGGGGCTATGTTGTTCGCCGGCGTCGCGGCCATGACCGGGCAGGCCGGCAAGCAGTCCTTCGACGCCATCGTGCAGCGAGACGCCACGCACGCAAATCTCGGAAGATTCTTCAGCCGGTTCGAGTCGCGGTTCCAGTTAGCGTGGGTGTTCGGGGCGTTGCTCCCGGTGATCCTGAGGATCCCGGCTCGACTCGGATTCCTCGTCCTGGCGGCGACCGCAGCCTTTGCCGCGGCGAGCTATTGGTTCGGCAAGGACGCGACGCCCAAACTCTTCGCATCGGTCGGCGTCGATCCGAAGCGGCTGGGAGACCGCCTGGTCGGCCGGGCTCGGCCCACCCTCGGCCCGCGCTCGACGGACGGACCGGTCAGGGAAGGTCGTCGAGACCGGAAAGATCGTCGGGAACGTCGATAGCGCCCCCGCCCGGCAGTTCGGGGTCGAGCCCGATCCTGGCGATCCACAGCCCGGGTGCGTTGACTTCGGCCGGCGTGGGGAAGTCGAGTTCGTCCCGCCACAGCCGTATCAGTCCGTCGTCACCGATCCGATCGACGACGCCGGCGACGAACCGGCGGCCTCGTTCGATGGTCTCGATGGTGATGTCGAGGCCGAGCAGGTGTTCCATGAACCGGTCGGCCGGGTTGGCGTTTGCGGTGCGATTGGCGAACTGCACCCGGATCTCGGCGTGGCGGGGGATGAGGGTGGCGCAGATGCGGGTCATCAGATAGTCGATGGCGCCCAGCACCACCGCGACCAGCGCATCGAGCTGAGGGACCAGCAGGTCGTGGGTCGGGGTACGCATCATGGCGAACAGGGCGCCAGGATCGTTGAACGTCTCGGCCAGTTCGCCGATCTTGCTGAAGTCGGTGAGGTTCTCGAACTGTTCCGTCAGCGCAGGTGAGTCGAGTCGGAAGGCAGTGGCGAAGTCGATGAACAATGTGTCGAGCCGGTCTCGGACATGAGGCACGCACAGGATTGCGTGGGCGACGAGCTCGTGGATCATGACCCACAACCGCATCTCGGCAAGCGGCACAGCCCACTCGGCAGCGGCGTCGTCGATGGCCGACGGCACCACAAGGACCTCGTCGGTGGGTCGGGGCACCGGAAGGTCGTACTGGCCGAGGGCCATCTGGGCCAGATGTCCGATCATCGAACCGGCTGACATGGCCACCATCATCGGGCCCATCGACTGGAACATCTGACCGAACATGGCACTCAGCGGATCGGCCGCCACGGAATCGCCGGTGACCAGATGGTCGGTGGCGGGTCGGGTGAGAGCCTGGCCGAACCGCTCGAAGAAGGGGCGGTAGGTCGAGACACTGGTCTGAGCCCACGTCGAACGGGTCACGGGGAGCAGCGATGTCTGTGGTGGGAGGCGAAGCCCGGGCGCCTGCCGGACGTGGAGGTCGGCCACCCGGGCCAAGTCCTCGAATGCCATGCGTACGACCGGGTCGACATTGCCCTCGGGGACGCCGCTGGTGGCCATCGTCTGGGCGATCTGAGCGGCCTGAGCCCACGGGTCGCCACCGGCGAGTCCGGCGAACAACTTGCTCATGTCGCCGAAACCAAAGTTTGGACTTCCCGGTGGATCGCTGTGGCTCACCAGGGCATCGTAGAACGGTGACGACGATCGCGGTCACCGGCGCCGCCGGCGCAGTAGGCAGTAGGACCATTCGCCGGCTTTCGGCCGACCTTGCGGTGACTCGTGTCATCGCGCTCGATCAGGCACCGCAGACGCACCCCACCGAGGGCGATCGGGTCGTGGTGAAGCGGATGGATGTGCTCGCGGGCGACCTCGCCGGCGCGTTCACCGGAGTCGACAGCGTCGTCCATCTGGCCGAGGACGGTAGTCGCCGCGGCGACGCCGGCGCGGCGCTTCTCCTGTTGAACACGGTGCTCGAGGCCGTTGAGCGATCCGAGGTGCGCCATCTCGTGGTCTTGTCGTCGGCCGCCGTCTACGGGGCGCACGCAGACAACCCGATTCCTCTGACCGAGTCCGAGCAGCTCCGCCCCAACATCGAACTCGAGTTCGCGATGACCAAGCAGCTCATCGAATCTCGTTCGAGCGACTGGGCCGCCCGGCACAATCGAGACCTGGCCATCATGCGACCGACGACGACGGTTTCGGAGACAGGCGTCAGCTGGGTGGCCGCCGCCATTCGCGCCGCAGCGTCCGTCCGGCCCGACCAGGCCGACCCCCCTGTTCAGTTCCTCCACCACGAAGATCTGTCCTCCGCTTTGGCGTTGGTTGCCAGGCAACGGCTCTCAGGAGCCTTCAACGTGGCCCCCGACGGTTGGATCGGTCCCGAGGCCTTCCGAGAACTCATCGGCGGGGTGCAGGTCCGCGTTCCGGTCCAGGTGAGCGATCGACTGCTCGCCGCCGGCCGGCGATTCGGCATCCGTCCGACACCGGAAGGGATCGAGCCCTACGTGCGGTACCCGTGGGTGGTGGCCAACGACCGGTTGCGTGGCGCGGGGTGGGCACCGAGTCTCTCCAACGAGGAAACCTTCGTCATCAGTATGCCGAGCCCGCCGTGGGCCATGAGTGCCCAGCGGCGCCAGGAGGTGGCCCTGGGGGTCGCCGGCTTCGGCGTGGCGGGGGCCGCGGCGATGGCCGCCGCACTGGCGCGCAAGCTGAGTAAGCCCTGAGGGAGCCGGCAGCCGACGTCTGGTCAGTCCGACTCGGCTTCGCCGGTTGGGATCGTTGCCACGTCCTCCCGGCGCCCGACGACCAGGTAGGCCGTCCATTCGTTCTCGTCGGTCCGGACCTTCAATCGGACGGTCGTTCCGGGGCCGGCGTCGCGGACGACGTCGACCAGCTCAGCCATGTGGGTCACCGCTTCGTCGTCGACCATCATGATGAGGTCGCCTTGGGCCAGGCCACAGTCGGACGCGGGACCTTCGGCATCGAGATCGGTGACGAGGATCCCGTCCTCGGACGTGTGACCTTCGATGCCGACCCAAGCCGCATTGGGCCAGCCGGTCAGCAGGATCTCGGCTCCGATCTGCCGGATGCGGTCGACGGGAAGGGCAACGGCGAGATAGTCCTCGACGTCGATGACCATGCCGATGACCTGGTTGTGCTCGTCGAGCAGCGCGGCGCCTGCCCCGAGCTCGGGAACCCGAGCGCTGGTGAGCATCGCTCCCATCACCGTGCGACCGCTTCGCGTTGTCGCGCGTTGCCCGAGCGCCAGGACATGTCCGGCAACGACGATCGGTTCCGGCCTTCCGTCGCTCGCCACCAGCTTGACGACCGCCTTGTTGCCCGGGGTCTCGGTGGAGGTGACGAATCCGTGGCCGAGCCCGAGGTCGTCGGAGCCGTCGAGCGGGACCAGGACGGCGAGGTCGGCGAAGGGATCATGGCCGCGTACGAGGACTTCCACGGGTAGGCCGGCCGAGTAGACGAGGACCCGTTCGGCTCCACCGAGGGCGGACGCGCTGGTGACCAACATGCCATCGATGACGATGCCCGTGGCGATGATGTCCCTGCCGCCGAGTTGGGTGATGGCGACGATCGAGCCGGTCGGGTCGGGCATCCGATCCCAGTGTTCGCGGTCAATACTGGCGGTGGTGGTCCCCGGCGAGACCTGTGTGGTCGTTGACTCGTCTGTCGATCCTTCGTCGGTGGAGTCATCCCCGGCCGATGGGCCGGTAGGTGCCGACGCGGTGGCCGCCGATGCGGCTTCGGCTCGGAACTCGACGCGAGAGCCGTCGCCGCCGTCGAACACGGTGCCACCCAGGACCACCGCACCGAGGACCACCGCACCGAGGACCACCGCACCGAGGGTGACTGCGGCGCCGACGGTGCCTCCGAGCACGAAGGACCCGAGCGACCAATGGCGCTCGAGATGGTCGTGCACGGCGCGGCGCGCGCCGGACGATCGATTTGCCTGCTCATGCATATCTCGGAGGGCGGCAGCCTGGGCAGCTGCGATCTCCGACGGATGCCGCCAGGCGCGTAGAGAGGGATCGGGCGGGGGTCCGCCGCTCTCTTGTCCCTCGTCTCGTCGAGACGGTCCGTCTTCTTCGTGCACGGTTAAAAACAGTACAGCCCGCCCGTCAGCTGAACCGGTCGGGCAAGTCTCGACGACGCCGCGGTTACGCTGAGCGATGTGATCACACCGCCGACAGGAGAGACGTGGACTGCCCTCGTCGAGGGTCCGGTGCCGGTCGAGGCTGCCTCGACGTGGGTTGTTCTGCCGTCGTGCGGTGCCGTGGTCGTCTTCAGCGGCACAGCCCGCGACCACTCGACAGGACGAACCGACGTGTCCCGTTTGGAATACGAGGCCTACGAGGAGCAGGTCGTTCCTCGCCTCGATGCCCTTGTGGGCGAGGCGCGTCGGCGTTGGCCGGACATCGCGAGGGTCGCGGCGATCCATCGCATCGGCCTGGTGCCTGTCACCGAGTCGGCTGTCGTGGCAGCAGTGTCGGCGCCGCACCGCGGTGACGCCTTCGAGGCCGCCCGCTTCGTCATCGACACGCTCAAGGCGACGGTTCCCATCTGGAAGAAGGAGACCTGGGCCCACGGCGAGAGCTGGGGCCTCGAACCGCAGCACATCCTGGAGATTCGCGAGCAGTCGGCCGACGCTGAACAGGATTCGACCGCGTGAGTCGCGATCTCGCCATCGACCTCGGCACCGCCAACACGCTCGTGTGGGCTCGAGGCGAGGGCATCGTGCTCAACGAGCCGACGGTCATCGCGCTGAACACCCGCTCGGGCGATGTCCTGGCCATCGGCCATGAAGCTCGCAAGATGATCGGCAGGACCCCGAGCCACATCGTGGCCGTGCGACCCTTGCGTCAGGGAGCCATCACCGACTTCGAGATCACGGAGCGGATGATCCGCTTGGTACTGCACCGGGCGGGGGTGTCCCGACTCAATCGGCCCCGCGTGATCATCTGTGTTCCGTCGGCCATCACCGCGGTCGA
>JAQCHM010000311.1 GCA_027730885.1 Actinomycetota bacterium
CACGGCAGGCAACGCCTCGATCGAGTGGATCACGTCCGAACCCGGCGTCCATGGCGCAGTGATGGCAGGCGACGTCGTCGCCCTCACGAGCACCTCGCCCGACACTCCTGGCGCGGTCGTCTCGATTGGAGGTTTGACCGACAGATCCCGCGACTTTTCGCTGCGAACATTCGTCGAAAGCCCATGCATCACGCCCCGTCCGCGGTGGCAAGGTCACGGCAAGCAAACGCGATCTGCGCTCTTCCTACCGTCGGATCACGACGGCGCCTCCGCGCTCCCCGTGCTCCTCGACCCCTATGGCGGCCCGCACGCACAGCGGGTACTCAAGAGTCACAACGCCCACCTGGTCTCACAGTGGTTTGCCGATCAGGGATTTGCCGTCCTGGTCACCGATGGGCGGGGAACCCCCGGTCGCGGGCCGACGTTCGAACGAGCAGTCTTCGGTGATCTCGCTCAGCCGGTGTTGGATGACCAACTCGAAGCGCTGGACCGCGTTGCCGGCGAGATCGGCTTCCTCGACCTTGACCGGGTCGGGATACGCGGGTGGTCCTTCGGGGGCTACCTCGCCGCTCTTGCCGTGCTGCGACGGCCCGACCGGGTCCACGCCGCCGTCGCGGGAGCGCCGGTCACCACGTGGCGCCTCTACGACACCCATTACACCGAGCGATACCTCGGTCACCCTGCCGCCCACCCCGAGCACTACGACCGAACCGATCTCATCCTCGAGGCGGCAGCGCTCAGCCGACCACTTCTCCTGGTTCACGGACTCGCCGACGACAATGTCGTCGCAGCTCACACCCTTCGCTTCTCGTCGGCGCTCCTCGCCAACGGATGCAGCCATTCGGTTCTGCCCCTTTCAGGAGTCACGCACATGACGTCGCAGGTCACGACGGCGGAGAACCTGCTCCATCTCGAACTCGAGTTCCTCACCGCCGCGCTGTCGAGTCCGGCCGCATGACCGACGATCTCGCGTCGCTGGCTCCAACCCTGGAGTCGCTGGGCTGGACGCCGCACCTGCAGGCCTGGGCTGACGAGCAGGCACGCGGGGTTCCGGGACGCATCGCACGGGCCAGCCGCGGGCACTGCCTCGTGTTCACCGCGGGCGGCGCCATCCTCGCGGCGTCGAGTTCGGTCCGGTCCGACATGGGCACTGCACCGGCGACCGGCGACTTCGTCACCGTGCTGCACACCGACGACGGGCCGACCATCAGTGCCGTCGCCGAGAGGAGAACTGCTCTCACCCGGCGGGCGCCGGGCCGTGTCCCCGAGCCGCAGGTGCTGGCGGCCAACATCGACGACGTCTTCGTCATGCACGGACTCGACCGACCGGTGAACTTCCGCCGGCTCGAACGCCAGCTCGTGATCGCTTGGCAGAGCGGCGCCACCCCCTTGGTGCTGCTCACCAAGGCCGACGAAGTCGGCCATCACGAGGAGGCCGTCCGGTCGATCAGTCAGATTGCGCCTGGCGTCGAGACCTTGGCGATCTCGACGGTAACCGGCCGCAACATCGACCGCATCCGAGAACGGTTCACCGGAAGTCGCACTGTCACCCTGCTCGGCCTGTCCGGCATCGGAAAGTCGACGCTGGTGAACGAGTTGTCCGGAGGTGGCGTGCAGCGCACCGGTCAGGTCCGGGCGACGGACAAGCGCGGGCGGCACACCACGGTGACCCGCGATCTCGTGCCGCTGCCCGACGGCGGCATCGTCGTCGACACGCCCGGCATCCGCGAGGTCGGCCTGTGGGACGCAGAGGAAGGCTTGGCCAAGACCTTCCCCGAGATCGCCGATGCGGCGTCTCATTGCCGGTTCAACGACTGCCGACACGACCGGGAGCCGGACTGCGCGATCCGGACCGCCCGAATCGACGGCAGGATTCCCGCCCGCCGACTCGAGCACTGGACGCAGCTCCGCGTCGAGCTGCAGTACCAGCAGGACCAACTGGAAGAGTTCCGCCGCCGACTCGAGGCCAAGGACCGGATCGAGCACGAACGACGCCACGCCGGCCCCGGCCGCAGACCGTGACGACAACACCGACGCCGAGGCTGCGTGTCCCGAGGCGGCCCGATTCGAGGCGATAAATCGCCTGACCTCCAGCAACTTCGACTCGTTCTGAGCCATACTCGGCTCGACGTTCGGCCGCCCGGAGGACCCATGGACGCTAGAAAGCTCGTGTTCAGCTTTTCCCTCGCTGCTTGGACCCTCGTCGGCTCGGCGTGCGGCCGATCGGCCGACGAGACTGCGGACACTACGCTGCCGGCTGTTCAAGTCGCAGGCGAGACCACTGCCCCCACGACCACGGTCCCCACGACCACGGTCCCCACGCAGGTCACCTACGTCGTCCAGGCGGGCGAGTCGCTCTCGGTCATTGCTTCCCGTTTCGGCGTCGATGTCCGGGCCCTCGCCGACTTCAACGCCATCGCCGACGTCGACTCGCTCAAAGTCGGACAGTTGTTGTCGATCCCGCCGACGACGATCGCAACGACCACCGCCCCCGCCGTCGCTACGGTCCCGCCCGCCCCCACGACGGGATGAACCACCCTGGGAAGAGGCAACGGCGGCCACTACCGTGACCATCATGACTTCAGCTGATGTGGTGGTTGTCGGTGGCGGCATCGTCGGGTTGGCGACCGCCTGGAAGTTGGTGTCTCGCCATCCCGACACCAAGGTGATCGTGGTCGAGAAGGAACACGTCCTGGCCAAGCACCAGACGGGCCACAACTCCGGCGTCCTGCACTCGGGCATCTACTACAAACCGGGAAGCGTCAAGGCGTTGACCTCGACTGCGGGTCGAGCCGAGATGGTCGCGTTCTGCCAGACCCACGGCATCGAATACGACATCTGCGGCAAAGTCATCGTTGCCACGAAGGACCTCGACCTGCCTCGATTGCAGATCCTCGAGGAACGGGCAGCCGCCAACGGGGTCAAGGCTCGCCGGATCGACAAGGCCGAACTCTTCGAACTGGAGCCTCACGCAGCGGGTATCACGGCGCTTCACGTCCCAGAGGCCGGCATCACCAACTACACCAAGGTTTGCCATACCCTGCACCGGCTCCTGCTCGACGCGGGCGCGCAGGCCCTCACCGGCACTCGGGTCACGGGCATCGAAGAGCGAACCGACAAGGTCCGCATCTCCACCACCGCCGGCAACATCGAGGCGGGCCTCGTCGTGACCTGCGGCGGGCTCCACAGCGACCGACTGGCTCGTCAGACGGCGCCGGAGACGACGGAACGGATCATGCCCTTCCGGGGCGAGTACTACGAGTTGGCCGAGCATCGCCGCTCGCTCGTGAACACCCTCATCTACCCCGTGCCCGACCCCGACTTCCCGTTCCTCGGCGTGCACCTCACGCGCATGATCGACGGCTCGATCCACGCCGGCCCGAACGCCGTGTTGGCACTCGCCCGTGAGGGTTACACGTGGGGTGACATCAACCTGGCCGATCTGACCGAGGTGTTGAAGAACCCCGGTTGGTGGAGGCTGGCCAAGAACTACTGGCGCACCGGGATCGGCGAGTATTACCGGTCGCTGTCCAAGGCCGCGTTCGTGAAGGCGCTACAACGCCTGGTGCCCGAGCTCACGGCGGACGATCTCGTTCCGTCACCCGCCGGCGTTCGCGCCCAAGCAGTGTCGACCCAGGGCAAGCTGCTCGACGATTTCGTCTGGTCGGAGACCGCCCGAGTCGTCAACGTGCTCAACGCCCCCTCGCCTGCGGCTACGGCGTCGCTGGCCATCGGGGCCCAGATCGTGGACCGTCTCGAATCGCACCAAGCCTGAAAGCCAGGTTCGCCGCCCGGCCGAAATCTTGAGTATTTCGATCGTCTTTTGAGGGAATCAATCCTAGAGTGCAGCCATGGCACTTCGACTTGGCGATATCGCACCCGACTTCACCGCTGACACCACCGGGGGACAGATCGCGTTCCATCAGTGGAAGGAAGGCACCTGGGCCGTCCTGTTCTCCCACCCCAAGGACTTCACCCCGGTCTGCACGACAGAGCTCGGTTACACAGCCAAGCTGAAAGACGAGTTCGCCGCTCGCAACGTCAAGGTCATCGGACTGAGTGTCGACCCGGTCGAGGACCACGAACGCTGGGCATCGGACATCGAGGAGACCCAGGGCACCGCGGTCAACTTCCCCATGATCGGTGACGCCGACCGCGGCGTGGCCGAGCTCTACGACATGATCCACCCCAACGCCAACGAAACCTTCACCGTCCGCTCGGTCTTCGTCATCGACCCGACGAACAAGGTTCGGCTCACGCTCACCTACCCGGCCTCCACCGGACGTAATTTCGACGAGATCCTCCGCGTCATCGACTCGATGCAGCTCACCGACAAATACAAGGTCGCCACACCGGTCAACTGGACCAAGGGCGATGACGTCATCATCGTGCCTGCGCTCTCCAACGACGCGGCCAAGGAGCTCTTCCCCGATGGCTGGGACGAGAAGAAGCCCTACCTCCGCGTAGTGAAGTCCCCCGTCTGACCCGCCACCCCCGAACTG
>JAQCHM010000312.1 GCA_027730885.1 Actinomycetota bacterium
GTACTGCTCCGGGTGGAAGTCGGCCGACAGGCTCTCGATCAGCGAGGTGGCCATTGCCCGTTCGGCGTCGGAGACCTTGATCTCGTCGAGCCCCTCCGGACCAGATAGTTCCGCAGGGTCGATCAACTCATCGGCGTAGACCATGGTCGACAGCATCAGGTATCCGTCGACCGGGCGGATCGCCGCGACGTATTGTTTGGTCCGCATCACGAAGGTCGCGATGGCCACCCGGCCGGCCTCTTCCATGGCCGCGGCGAGCAGCATGTAACTCTTGCGCGCGAGCTCGTCGGGAACGAGGTAGTAGCCGGTGTCATAGAACACCGGGTCGATCTCGGCCTGCTCGACGAAGTCCGAGATGTCGATCGTGCGAGATGCCTTGGGCATCAACGCCATCATTTCATCATCGGTCACGACCACGTAGGAGTCCTTGGTGACCTCGTAGCACTTGACGATCTCCTCGAAGGGCACCTCCTCGCCATCGGCGGCTGACACACGCTTCTGCTTGATGCGAGCGCCGGTCCGCTTGTCGAGTTGGTTGAACCGGACCGTCTTGCGACTGACCGCCGGATAGAGCTTGACCGGGACAGACACGAGTCCGAAGCTGATGGCACCGCTCCAAAGTGGTCTGGGCATGGGAGTTACTTCCGTCCGACCTTGATCGTCAGGGTACCCATCGGCCTGCGGACCGGGAAGTCGCGGTCACCGACTCCCGAGGATCAAAGGGCCAGGATGGCTCGGGCTACCAGGTCGGTTCCGAATCCCGTGAGGATGGCCAGGTAGAGCAGCCCCGTGGCCGCCATGACCGCCGCATACTCGCGTTCCTTCAACGCTGCCTTGGTCACGAAGAGCAGGACGATGGTGCTGACTGCGCACGCCGCCCAGAACCATCCGAGCATGCCGCCGTAGCCATCGTCGATGCTGCCGTCGAAGGCAGACAGCATTCCGGTGGGAACCAGCAGCAACGCCACCTCGGGAAGCCACGTGAGACTGGTCCAGCGCACCATCTCATTCAACCGGTCCCTCCGCAGTCCTGGCTGCACCAGGTACCAGTGGCCGAGCAACATGCCGTCGGAGATACCGCCGAGGAACAGACCACCGACGACGATTCGGGCCACCTGGAGCCACGCGGGATCGCCCGATGACACTCCGGCTGCGACCACACCCACGAGACCTGCGGCCGGCGCCAACAGATCCAACCGCGGGTCGAACCTCTCCAGGTCTCGCCGCCCCTCGTGCTTGCGCATCGAGGAGAACAGTGCGAAGCCGGTGGCGAGAACCACCGCGGCGGACGCTGCTTCTCGAATCGGCTGGCGCCCGTAGCGGAGCCCAATGAACAACGACAGAGCGGCCAGCAGGCCATAGACGATGCGCAGGAGCCATCCGTAGCCGAGGTTGACCTCGCGGTGCCGAGTCGTGACCCAACAGAAGAACAGACCGCCGGTCGCCCATTGCAGGAGGACCGACGCCGCGTGAAGCTCGAACACGAAGGGCTCAGGCCTCGACGATGGCCAGGTCGTGACCGACCCGGTTCAGCGCCAACGGCCCCTCGGCCGTCGCCACCACGATGTCCTCGATCCGCGCGCCCCACTTGCCGGAGATGTAGAAGCCGGGCTCGATGCTGAACGCGTTGCCCTCGACGAGGGGCAGGTCGTTGCCCTGCACGAGGTACGGCTCTTCGTGCTCCTCAACCCCGATGCCGTGACCGAGCCGGTGCAGGAACCACTGGTCGAGGTCGGCCTCGGCCAGACGATCGCGGGCGACGCTGTCGACGAACGCTCCCGTCACCCCGACGACGGCGGCTTCGACCGCCTTCGCCTGCGCCGCCGCCAAATGGTCGAACGCCTCCTGGAACTCGGCCGGGGGTTCTCCGGTGTACACGCAACGGGTGATGTCGCTGCAGTAGCCCGGCTCGCCGTGGGGCTCGGCCGTCGTTCCCCCGAAGTCGCAGAGGACGACCTCGCCCGCACGGATGACCTTGTCCGAAGCGTGGTGATGAGGGCTGGCGGCATTGGCTCCCGAGGCAACGATCGCGAAGTTCACCTTGGCGTGGCCCTCGGCGACGATGCGGCGACTCAGCTCGGCCGAGACATCGGCCTCGGTCCGACCGATCAGTGGGATCTCGCCGGTTCGCAGCGCGTGGGCAACGCGGTCGACGCCGTCGGCAGCCCGCTGGAGCGAGGCGATCTCGGCTGCGTCCTTCACGGCACGGAGCGGGCCGACGACCTCGGCGCTGCGTACCCACTGCGCCTTGGGCATGGCGCTTTGCAAGTCGACGACGAACCGGGCCCACGTGTGATCGCCGACCGCGAGGCGCACCGTCGCAGCTGATGCGGCTCTAGCCGATCGTCCGAGCGCGGCGACCACATTGGCAACGGGATCCTCGGTCTCGCCCCAGCCTCCGATCGTGAACAAGTCGGGGTGAGGCACGACCCGAGGAACCTCGAACGCCGGAATGACGAGCGTCGGTGGGCCGTCGACGGGTACGACCAACATGGTCAGCCGCTCGAGGGGCATGGCCTGATAACCGATCAGCCAGGGAAGGTCCGGCCCCACCGACAGGAGCACGGCATCAGTCCCGGTGGCGGAGAGCTGGGCTCGTACCCGATCCATCCGCTTCGCGAAAACGGCAGCTGAGTCATTCGACATGACCAAACCCTATCCACGCTCGACCTTGTCAGGCAGTTCTGCGGCTGAGTGGGAGCGCTTCTCGATCATTGGGCCGGAAGACCCTTCAACGATCGGGGCGATCCGCCGATGGATGGCGCAAGCGGGAACCTGAAAGTCGGAGCAGGAGTTGAGTACGACCAATCGAGAACCAATGGCTACCCGGGGCGGTCCGGGCGGCAACGACGCAATCGGCCGGTTTGAACCCGTCGATCGAACGGGTCTGCTTTCGCACGTAGACACGATCGAGCGTCGGATGACGGCACGGCTTGACAACGTACGCCGCGCCCACGGTCTCGATCGGCGTACCCTCCTGGCTTCGCATCGAGAGGTCGCCGAGCTCGAGGAGCTCGGCCTTGCGCCCACGCTCGGCGAGTTCTGGGCGACCACGGCGAACCCCGCGACCGAACCCCTGGTCCGAGCGGCGTGCGCTGTGATCGACGAGGAATTGATCGAGCTTCGTCGTGTGCTCCAACGGTTCGGACAGGTCACCCTCGCCGCGTCCCGCGACGCCGACTACGAACCGGCCGCGTACCGGGTGGAGCTCGGCGCCGCGCTCGAGCGACTGTCGAATTGCGGGATCGACCGCTCTTCGCTCGACCGCCTGGGCGCTCGCTGGCAGACCAAACTTCGTCGAGCGGCCCGCGCAGCTTCGCTTCCGAGATCAGTCTTCCTGTCCGTCAGGAGAGCCGACGATCTGATCGGCCAACTCGAGATGGAGCTGTTGGATCGAGCGCCGAGGGCCCACGACGACCGATTGCTGTCGGCTTTCGAACTGGCCCACGCCGACATCCACGCCCACCTTCGCGACGGCCATCGCGACGGCCTTCGCAAAACGTCAGTGGTCGTGCCCCGACGGGCGGCCCGCAAGCCGCTCGCTGCGATCTGACCAGGCCGAGGCGTCGATCAGACGGCCGTCGGTTGCCAGGTCGCCGAGGCTGTCCAGCCAGCACTGCCAATAGACCGACGGCACACCCGTGTCCATGGCCGAGGAGTCGGCCAGACGGACCCGGGTGATCAACGCAGCCTGAAAGTGGGTCCATTCGACCTGGCCGGCTTCGACCAACGCCGCCGCCATCCCGAAGGCCCTCGTCTGCCAAGGTGCGTCGAACACCAACTCTCCATTGAGGCGCGGCGGGGCAGCCGGTCCTTCCATGGCCAGGTCGACGCCGGGCGCGGTGGCGGCCGGATCGCCGTTCACTTGGCCGCTGAGGGTACGACGCGAACCCCGATCATGGAATCTCTGGTCACGAGTGGTGCCAAGTCGTCGACCGTGTCGCCCGCGGCCCCTTCTGGCCGTTGCGGTAGTACGAAATAGCGCACTTCGGCTGAGGAGTCCCAAACCCTTATCGTCGTCTCGTCGGGCAGGTCGGTACCGAACTCGGCCAACACCGCGCGCGGCTCGCGTGCCACCCGAGCCCGGTATTCGGGAGACTTGTACCACGACGGTGGCAGGCCGAGCACGGGCCACGGATAACACGAGCACAAGGTACAGACCACAACGTTGTGGACGTCATCGGTGTTCTCGACCACCACGATCCGTTCTCCCTGGGCACCGCCGAAACCGAGCTCGGCGATTGCGGCCGCTCCGTCTTCCAACAGTCGGGCCTTGTACTCCGGGTCCAGCCAGGCAGCGGCCACGACCTTGGCCCCGTTCATCGGGCCCACCTCTTCTTCGTAATGGCGGATCAGGTCCTCGATCCGATTGGTCGTCACCAGCCCTCGCTCGATCAGCAGCTGTTCGAGCGCCTCGGTACGAATCGCCGGATCGACGGCGCTGGGTTGATGGTCATGGTCGTGGTCGTGGTCGTGGTCGGTCATGGGTG
>JAQCHM010000313.1 GCA_027730885.1 Actinomycetota bacterium
GCCAACGAAGCCCGTATGGCACTCAACGTCCCAGAAGCGAGCAGCGCCATGAGCAGCCCCAGCACCTACACCAACGATGAGATCCGCTCGGCATTGTTCACGGGACGTGGCGGAGAAATGACCGTCGGCCTCGAAGCCCGAGACATCACAGTCGCCGCCTCCGGTGCCCACGCCGTCGCATCGGACATGAAGTCAGAACTGGTCGCACGCCTCTATGAGGTTTCGCCGATCATGGAAGCCAGCCGTAAGCACGTCACCTCCGGTGGTGGCGATGTTGTCTGGCCCAAGCTCACGGCGTCTGCAGCCTCGGCTGCCGTCGCAGAGGGCGGGACCTACGCTGAGAAGGATCCGACTTTGGGCTCTCTCGTCTTGGGCGCCTTCAAATTCGGCTCCATCACCCAGGTGACCGACGAGTTCGAAGCAGACTCCCTCCTCAACATCGGTAGCCTCATCGCCGATCACGCTGGCGACTCTCTCGGACAGATCGTCGGCCCCCAGGTCGCCGTCGGTGTCGGTACTACGGCCCCTACGGGCCTCTTCGTTGCTGCATCGAGTGGTAAGACAGTCGCCGAAGCCGCACGATCCCATGGCGCGGACGCCATCGTCGTGCAGGCCGATGTAGCCAGCGAGGACCAGGTGGCGGCCATGGTGCATCGGGTCGAGGCAGCCTTCGGTCGAGTCGACATCCTCGTCAACAACGCGGGCTTCGCCACCCGTGGCCCGATCGAGACGCTGCCGCTACATCGGTGGGAACGCATGTTGGCCGTGCACCTCACTGGCACGTTCCTCTGCACCCGTGCCGTGTTGCCAGGCATGTACGAACGCGACTTCGGACGCATCATCAACACCGCTTCGCAGCTCGCCTATCGAGGCGGGGCCGAGCGATCGCACTACGTCGCCGCGAAGGCCGGCATCATCGGATTCACCCGCTCACTTGCGCTCGAGATCGGCCCCCGCGGTGTGACCGCGAACTGCGTTGCCCCGGGAGCGACCGAGACGCCAATCCTCGAGGGTGCCTCCGAAGTCTTCCTCGATGTGTTGAGAGCCACGATCCCGAAAGGACGTTTCGCCACCGTCGAGGAGATCGTGCCCGCCTACGTCTACCTCGCCTCGGACGACGCGCGGCACATGGTTGGACAGACCATCAGTCCCAACGGGGGAGACGTTTTCCTCTAGTTGACGGTCGAGAGGCCTCAGGGGCAGGCCGGAGGAAGATGCGCACCCGCCTGATTCTGCAAGCCTGAGCCCACCGAGCCCCATTCCGCAAGCTGCTGGACCCCTCGATGGGGGTCTCGAGGTTGCAGAATGGGGGAGCGGGGTCTCGAGCTTGCAGAGGGCCGGCGGGCGGGCGTTGGTTCGGGGCTGATCGGGGCTGATCATGGCTGACCAGGCCGCGGCGGTTCTTGGCTCGACGAGGTGATGGCGGGAACCTTCATGCCCAACACGATGAGACCGACACCGACCAGGAAGAAGAGGGCTACCCGGGCGAGGACGTCGACTGCTTCCAGGTCGACGGTGAACAACTTGACCAGCGTCGCACCCAACGTAAGCAGCCCCGCGACCCGCACCAGGTCGATGCGTCGGGCCAGACCGATGGCCAGACCTGCGGCCGCCAGCAGCGCCCACGCTCCGGAGATCAAACCCAGCCCCTGTGGCGCCGCCAGCAGCGCCGCGGCGAGCCACAACATCAGCCCGATCCATGCTCCGGCGAAGCACGCCGTGAAGGCACCACGGGTGCGATCCTTCGAGTTGGCAGCCGCCACCGTCCAGAGCCCGAGCGGCAGGAGCGTCGCGACGGCGTACGGCACGTTCGCGAAACCGTCGTCGCCGATGACGGCGAGGATGTGGTGCAGGCCGACGGTCGATGCGGTCAGCCCGACTATGATTCCGGCGAAGCGCATCGCCCTGTCGTCGAGGAGCCGGCCGATGACGACCGACACAACGGACTGGGCGGTCAGTGCGACCAGCAGCGCCGGCCCGTCGACCAGAATCGCTGTGCCCAGCGAAAGCAATCCAGAAGCGCCGAGAAGGGTCGAGAAGGCGGCCGTCCTGGTCGAGGCGAGCGCAGTCGCTGCGCCGACCAGCGCGAAGAAGAGCGCCACCCCGATGGCGGTGCGGCCGACGACATCGCCGGTCCGGTTGCCGTCGATGCCGATGAGGCACAGCCACACGTAGCCCGGAACGAGCGCCAGGGTGCGAACATCGACGGCCCTCCCTGGGGCGGTGCCGGCGGCCCTGTTCACCCGTCGCTGCACCTCCACGAGGTTCGGCCCCGCCCACAACGTCGCCGCAATCGCCAGCACTCCACCGAGCGCCAGGCCACGCTCGTCCTGCTCGCCACCCGCTCCGAACGCCAGCCCGATGGTGATCAGGGCGCCCAACCACCCGGGGGCCAGACGGCTGAGAGGCCAGCGGTTGGCGATGCCGACGGCCGAGGTCGCGGCCACCACGCCACCGGCCCACAGCCACCGCATGGGAGGCGACAGATCGGTGAGCCACCAGCTGGTGGACAGGAGCGCCGTTACGGCGGCCCCTGCGGCCATCACATCGAAACGGGTCCGAAGGGCTGCACCGACACAGAGCGTCAACGCTCCAGCGACGAGGAGACCGGCTGTGCCGGCGGTGACCATGCCCAGCCAGGCGTAGGAAGCGCCGGCGCTCGAGATGAGGACGAACGAACCCCCGAGTCCCATCGCCGAGGACCAATCAGGCCGGTCGTCCCGAAAGCGAAGCGAGCCCGCCAGCAGTGCAGCTCCCGCGCTGGCAGCGGCGAGCAGCTGCATGGTCGGGGTGATCCATCCTCGGGTGATCGCTGTGCTCACGAGGAACAACCCGGCCACGACGACCAGGCCGACCCCGATCCATCGCAGGATCGCTTCGACGTCCAGCAGCGGTACCGCCCGCGGCGCGGCCACGACCGCCCCCGTCGTCCCGTCAGGTGGCGGAGGCATCGGCGCGACCGGAGGCGGCGGGGCCACCGGTGCCGGCGGAACGAGTGCCTGGGAGCTGAGCGCCGCGAGCTGGCGCTCGAGCAACGTCAGCCGTCGTTCCGTGCTCTGTTCCAATCCGGCGACCCGCTGTGACAGTTCCTGCAAACGAGCTTCGGTGTCCATTCACCGACTGTATGTTGGATCCCGGTGGCCATCCGGGATTCCCCCCAGTTCGGCCTGGGTGTTGCCGACGTCGCGCTCTCTGCCGCCGCTCAGTGTCCGAGGACGTCGGCGGTGTGCTCGCCCAGCCGAGGAGCTCGGGTCGTGGCCCACCAGTCCATGTTCGTTCGGTGCCGGCGCCCCGCAATGCCTTCGGCATTGGCCTGAACTATCGGAGTCACGCGGCCGAGTCGAACATGGACCTGCCCGAGAACCCGCTTGTGTTCACCAAGTTCAGTAGCTGCATTAGCGCTCCGGACGTCGACGTTGAACTTCGAACCGAGACGGGCGACTACGAGGTGGAGCTGGTCGTGGTCATGGCTGGAGGTGGCCGTGACATTCCCGCTGAGAAGGCCTGGGATCACGTGCTCGGTCTCACGATCGGCCAGGACATTTCGGACCGCGGCTTGCAGTTCGCCTCAAAGCCGCCCCACTTCGACCTTGGTAAGTCGCGCGACACATACGGCCCGATCGGTCCGGTTCTCGTGTCGACTGATTCGTTTGCCGATCCCGGCGACGTACACCTCAGCTGCGACATCAATGGTGAACGTCGTCAGGATGATCGGACCTCGAATCTTCTCTTCGACGTTCCAACCCTGATCTCTTACCTCTCGGCCATCATCGCTTTCGCGCCGGGCGACATGATCTTCACCGGAACACCTGAAGGTGTCGGAGCCGCGACCAAGAACTATCTGAAGCCGGGCGACACCATCGTGTCGGTAATCGAGGGCATCGGCACCATGACCAATCGGTGCGTCTGACCCCTATCCCCCGAGGTCGCCGAGGCCCAGCGTTAGTCGGCATCAATTTCGTCGACAATAACCAGCACTGCTCCTGCATCAACGGTGTCGCCGGCGGCGACCGCTACTGCAGTGACGACGCCCGCTGTTGTTGCCGCTATCGACAGCTCCATCTTCATTGCCTCCATGACCAACAACACGTCCCCGGCGTTGACCTCATCGCCTACAGCGACGTTCACCGCCACGATCGTCCCGGGCATGGTGGCGATGGTCGAGCCGGCCTCGAGCATGCTGCCGGGCTCGGTGAAACGGGGGGCCCGCTCGAACGTCACGGTGCCATGTCTTCCACTGACCGACACCAGCACTGGCTCGCTATCGGCGCTGCTACTGGTGCCGGTGGTAGCGGCGGTCTGCAGACGAACGTCCAGCTGGCGGCGAACACCACCAACGGCGAGGTCGACTCTGCCTTCGCTCACGGAGTGCAGCTGCGGGGTCTCGAACTCGGCTCCGTCGACGCCCAAGCTGGCTAGGGCCTGCCGTTCGAATCGGTAGGTCACCTCGAGTTGTCTGTCGCCATGGCGTAGCGAGACCCGTTGTGGA
>JAQCHM010000314.1 GCA_027730885.1 Actinomycetota bacterium
TGCGCTGATCTGCGATGGGCTGTTCGACCGATTTCCGAAGCTCAAGGTCGCCATCGTCGAATCCGGTGCGGGGTATGCGTCGTACCTGATGGACCGGCTGGATGAGAAGTTCGATCGATTCCGCGACGCCTCACCACTGAAGCGACGCCCCAGCGAATACATGCGAGAGAACTTCTGGTTCGTGATGGACCCGTCGGAACGCTCGATCGATGCCCAGTGCGACCTTCTCGGCGAAGACAAGTTCCTCTGGGGCAGCGACTATCCCCACGTCGACTCCCACATCAACGCAATGCAGGAGGTGCACAAGGCGCTCGCTCCGATGTCAGAGCATCGACGCAACTTGGTGCTCGGCGGCAACGCCAAGACGCTGTTCAACATCGCGTAGCTCACCCGACTGGCAGGGTCGGCTCCCACAGCGAAGGCTGAGCGCTCTGGCTCTTCTACCAAGTGTCAACCGGATGCTTTTTGGACGTTCTTGGCGAGCGAGCCGACGCATCGCCATCGAGATGGGTGAGTAGCCGGGTGATCATCTGCCTGGTCGATGAGGGAGCGACGACATCGTCGAAAGCGTGCTGACTGCGGACGGCGGCGAAGCCGTCAGTGGACCGGATATCGGTTGTCGGCCAGGCCAGCCACAAGGCGGGAACACTCCGGCCGCTGGCCAACCCACCCATGATGGCCGGCCCAAGGCCACCACCACGGCCGATCTGCACGGCGAACAGGGGCACCGTTCGATGATGGTGGGCCATCACGGGACGGGTGTGCCACCGGTTGAGGCCCGGCACCGACCTGTTGCCACCTTGCTCGTCAGTGGCGTCATCAACCGTTCCACCGACGGTGCAGCCGGGCGTGTCGATGAGCGAGAGGATCGGATATTCGTAGACGTCGCAAACCTCGATGAAGCGCCCGATCTTGGTGGCAGCCTGCTCGTCAATGGCTCCGTCGTCCACCAAGGGTTGACTGGCAACGACACCCACCGTCCGTCCGTTCATTCTGGCGAATCCGGTGATAACCGAGGGGGCGAAGCTGGGTCGCAGTTGGAACAGTCCGCCCTCGTCGACGAGGGCTTCGATGACGGCATGTATGTCGTACTCGCCTCGGGCGGGAACGAGGGCGTCGATCGCCGTTGCCGTGGCCGACGCTGGCCCCGAAGAGTGGTCGATGGTAAACGCCAGGTAGCGGCGGGCCGCCTCGATCGCTTCCGGTTCGGTCTGAACCAGCAGATCGATGCCTCCGGTTTGTTCGTGCATCTCGACGCCCGCCAACTCACTGGCCGAGAGGGAGAGGCCAAGCGCGGCCTCGACCATGGGGGGACCGCCCATGCCGATCGATGAGCCGGGGGTGGCAATGACGAAGTCGGAGAACCCGGCCAGGCTGGCATGGCCGGCAAAGGACGGCCCGGAGACGATTGCGATCGTCGGCACCCAACCCGAAAGCTCGGCGATGCCGTCGAAAAGCATGAAGCGGCCAAAGGGCCCATTCAGCTCGAGGTGGTCCTGATCGGAGCGAGGATGGCGAGCCCGACTGCCCCCGCCGTCGACGAAGATCACCACCGGCCACCGATGCTGGTGGGCCAACGCAAACAGCCGCTCCAGCCGACCGGCCCCGTAGCCGCCGCCCTTGTCGGTGAAATCGGTCGAGGACGCAATGATGGTGAGCCCGTCGACAGAGCCCACAGCGTCGACGCCACCCGTCTCGGCCACCCAGGCGCCGTCCGGCGCCAAAGCCGCGATCGTTCCGTAGGGAACCTCGGTGTCAGGGTCGAGGAGGGCGGCCATACGCTCGCGGGCCGTTAGTCGCCCAGCACGGTGAACGGCGGCAACGGCCGCGGGGCGGACATCGTCGAGTTGTGAGGCTCGGGCCGCCTCCAGGTCGTCGATAGGGGAACGGTCCACGTCTACCTCGGGTCGATCGGGTGCTTTTTGACCGGGGGGAATACCCGGGGGATGGTCTCGAGCACGGCGATGATGCGATCTCTCGTCTCGGACGGGAGCACGATGTCGTCGAAAGAGAACGTCCGGCCGGCCGAAACGCCCGAGGCCGGATCCCGCATCTCCTCGGCGTACGCGTCGCGTATAGCCCGGGCCTCCTCCGGGCTCTCGGCCGCCTTGATTTCTCGCCGCTTCACCAGATAGGCAGCGCCCTCCAACGACATACCCCCCGACTCAACGGAGGGCCAGGCCAAGCGCAGCTCAGGCATTATTCGCGAGGACCCCCAGCCCGACATAGCCCAGGGGCCGAGCCCGTAGGCCTTGCGAAGCTGGACCGAGCACAACGGCACGGTGCGATGATGAAGGGCGGCCAGAGGCCGGGCATGGTGGCGGGCGATACCAGCTCGTTCGGCGTCGGGGCCGACCATGTAGCCCGGATTGTCGACCAGCGACACCAGCGGAAACTCGTAGGCATCGCACAACTCGACGAAGCGGGCTGCCTTGTCGGCCGCGGCCGAGTCGATGGCCCCCGCCACCGGTGAGCTGGGCTGGTTGGCGAACAGGCCGATCGGGCGCCCGCCCAACGTCGCCAGCATGGTGATCATCGAAGGGGCCCAACGAGCGCCCAGTTCGAGGGTGCTGTCGGCATCGGCCACCGCGGCCATCACGTCCCGAACGTCATAGGGCGCTCGCCGGTCGTCGGGAATGATCGAGGTGATGGTGTCGTGAGTCGCCGACGGGAGACCGTGGCCGAAGCCACCGGCCCAGTAGTTCAGGTAGTCAGCGACGACGGCGATGGCCTCGGTCTCGTCGTCGACCACGACGTCGACACTGCCGTCGGCAGCCAACTCCTCGACCGGGCGAGTAACGGGTTGGCCATCGGGCCCTCGGGCCCCGACCTCGGAACCGGCGGTGGCAACGACGAGGTCGCACATCATGGCGAGTCCGGCGTTGCCATCGAGGGCTCGACCGCTGATGATGGCGACCGAGGGGGCCCAGCCCGACAATTCGGCCAGGCCTTCATAGACGTCCCACGTGCCACGGCTGTACACCACGATGGGAGGTGGGGCGAGTGGCGGATCGGGGCGGGCCCCGTCACCATCGACGAAGCAGACGAAGGGCCAGCGATGACGGTTGGCCAGGTACAACAGGCGCACCAGCTTGCGCATGTTGCGGTCGGTCTGGGTGCCGTCGTGCACGGTGACGTCATAGGACGCGACCACGAGGGGGCCGCCGTCGAGCTGACCGGACCCGGCCACCAGTCCGTCCGCCGGGGCCTGATCGTCGAGAGCGGGTGATTCGCCGGCCAGTTGGCCGTACTCGATGAAGCTCCCTTCGTCGACCAGGGCGGCGATGCGCTCCCGGGCCGTGAGGTGGCCGGCAGCGTGCACCAATTCGACCGCTTCGGGTCGGGCTTCATCAAGTACGCGGGCCCGGGCCTCGACGATTTGGCTCAGCTGTTCGGCCTTCATTCGCGCCCTCCCCTTTGCTCGGTCGATGCAGCTTGGCGCCCTCGAGCTACCTGCTGCAAGACCGGGCGTGCTTTGGTGCCCTTGAGTCCCAAGCCGGATCCTCAGACAAGGCCATTGCTCGGCCTTTGGGTAACCGGGGCCTAGGTAACCGGGCCTTAGGTAACTGGGCCTTTAAGTAACCGGGGAGTCCTGCTCGGCTTCGATGAGTTCGTCCCGTTCGACGTAGTGCTGAATGCCGGGTGGTTCGACGAGCCGTTCGAGTGGTGCGGCGAGGGTAACGCTTATCTGTTGGGGTAAGCCACAGGCGACCTCGTCGCAAAGCTGGGTGGTGACAGACACGTCGATGTCGAGCGGGGTGAACTGGCTCGGCGCGCCCGGTGCGTAAGCGTGAAGGCCATCGGGGATCTCAACGTCGACCGCCAATGTGGCGATGACTTCCAGCTGGAACACCGGACCCGAGAGCCCCACCCGCACGGTGACCTCATCGTTGGTGGCGTCGGCCGATACGTCGGCGGCGAGCTCGACCGGCCGCCCCAGCGCCCGACCCAGCACCGTTGCCCCCGACGACCGGCGGGCGTGGTGACGGTGGAAGTCTTTGTCGGTGACGACGCCGTCGGCGTCAACGAAGTACGTACCCGGGTAGGCGATTCCGTGCCACCGCATACTGCGGCCTTCCTCGGGGCTGATGAGCTGGTTCATGATCCCGAACGACTGGATCACCGCAGAGTCGGCATCCGATAGCAGCGAGAAGGTGATGCCGTGCTCGGTGGCGAACTGGTCGAGGACCTCGATCGGGTCATTGCTGATGGCGAAAAGCGAGAAGCCGTTTGCCTCGAGCTCACCGGCGACCTGTTGCAGCTGCACGAGCTGCGTCATACACGGCGGTCACCAAAACGCCGACCGATGGAAGACGATGATGCCACCAGCGGCGCCTAACGAAGCCTGTAGGTCGGCGAGGTCACCCGACTGGTCAGGCAGCACGACCGGCGGCACGGCAGAGCCGACCTCGGGGCCGGTGGGATGGTCTTCGCCGGGTTAGCGGCGGGTGGCTCGGTCGGTTGGCTGCGGGCTGTAGAACC
>JAQCHM010000315.1 GCA_027730885.1 Actinomycetota bacterium
GGCCCTTCGTGCCGCCAACCCACGACTGGTGACCGTCAGCATCTCGGCCTACGGGGACAGCGGGCCCCGATCCCACTGGCCGGCCACCGAGCTCACGGTGTGGGCCTCGTCGGGTGCGCTCGCCATCGCGGGGGACGCCGACCGCCCGCCGGTGCGAGTCAGTGCACCACAAGGGTGGCTCCATGCCGCCGGCGAGGCCGCCGACGCGGCGCTGGTGGCGCTGTGGGAACGAGGGCGCTCAGGACTCGGTCAGCACGTGTCGATCTCGGCCCAACTCGCGTCGATGCAGGCCACCCAGAGCGCCGTCCTGGCTGCGGCCATCGGCGGTACGTCGAGCAGACGTTCCGCCGGCGGCGGAAGCTTCGGCGCGCTGCAGTTTCGCATCGTGTGGCCTGCCCGTGACGGACACGTGACCATCGCCTTCCTGTTCGGAGCGTCCCTCGGGGTCTTCACCCGACGGCTGATGGAGTGGATCCACGAGGAGGGGTTCTGCGACGAGGCGACCCGGGACAAGGACTGGATCCAATACGCGGTGCTCCTCGACGAGGGAACCGAGAGCCAGGACGAGTACACGCGGGTCCGCAACGTTGTCGAGACGTTCACCGCGTCGCGGACCAAGGCCGAGCTCCTCGAGGGGGCGATCCGACGCAAGCTCCTCATCGCGCCAATCAATACGGTCGTCGATTCCGCCGAGTCCGAGCAGCTGGCCGCCCGCGGTTTCTGGGTCGACATCGATATGGGCGAAGGTGAGCTGGTCCGCTTCCCGGGAGCGTTCGTTTCGTGCGACCGGGTCGAGCTCCCGGTGCTCGAACGTCCACCTCGGATCGGCGAGCACCAATCCCTGCTCGACGACCTTCCTGAAGTGGATGCCGGCTCGGCGCGACATTCGGACACCGATGACGAGCCCGCGGCTGCGCTGGCGGGGCTGAAGGTCCTGGATCTGTGTTGGGCAGTGGCCGGTCCGCTGATGACCCGCTTCCTCGCCGACTTCGGCGCGACCGTGGTTCGTGTGGAGTCCTCGACGACCATCGATGTCGGCCGCACCGTCGGCCCGTTCGTGGCCAATCAGGTCGGCACCGAGAACTCCGCGATCTACAACAACCTTGCCGCGGGCAAGCAGTCCATCGCCCTGGATCTCGGCAAGCCCGAGGGCTTGGAGGTGGTCAAGGACCTGATTCGCTGGGCCGACGTGCTCACCGAGTCGTTCGCCCCCGGGGTGATGGCCCGGCTCGGGTTGGACGACGACACCTTGCGCGAACTGAATCCGGAGCTCATCGCCATCCACTCGAGCATCATGGGTCAGACCGGCCCGCTGGCGTCGTTCGCCGGCATCGGGACGATGGGCGCCGCGATCACCGGCTTCTACGACCTGACCGGCTGGGCAGACCGCTTGCCTGCCGGCCCGTTCTCGGCGTACACCGACTACGTTGCCCCTCGGTTCGGCGTCGCTGCCGTTCTGGCTGCGCTCGAACATCGTAGCCGCGGTGGTGGCGGCCAGATCCTCGACTTCTCACAGGCCGAAGGGGCCACCCATTTCCTGACCCCCGCGCTGTTGGACTGGTTCACCAACGGCGTCGCCCTGAGCCGGATGGGGAACGCGGACCTCGTTGCCGTTCCCCACGGTGTCTACCGCGCCGCCGGTGATGACTGCTGGGTAGCGGTGGCCTGTCCCGACGATGCGTCATGGGAGGCGTTGGCCGCGCTGATCGGTTGCCCGGCCCTGGCCGGCCTCGGCAGTGACGCCCGCCGAGCCAGGGTGGAGGAGATCGACGCGGCCATCAGCGCATGGACGTCGGGCCGGGATGCCGACGAGGTGGCCGAGACATTGGCCGCGGCCGGTGTCGCCGCTTATCCAGTCCAGAACGCACCTGAGGCGGCCGCCGATCCTCAGCTCGCGCATCTGGGTCACTTCGTCGAGGTTGGCCATCCGACCCACGGCACGACGGTCGTGGAAGGGCCGAGGGCTCGCTTGTCCCGCACGCCCGGGCACGTCACCGAGGCCGGCCCCCCAATCGGCCATCACGCGTTCGAGGTGCTGCAGGAGATTCTCGGGTACGACGTCGATCGAATCAGCGAGATCGCCGTCGCTGAGGCGCTCGAATAGATTCTTCCCCATGACCATCGATGTGGCGTCGGTCGCCGATCAGTTGTGGAAGGCCCGAGCTGCCGGCGACTTCCGACCCGCCTCGCTGGTGGGGGCGCTCACCTACGAAGATGGTCTCGCCGTCCAGCTGGCGCTGCTCGACCGCAAGATCGCGGCCGGCGAACAGCTCGGCGGATGGAAGGTCGGGCTGACTTCGCCCAGGGCTCGGGCCGGCATCGGATTCGACCAGCGCCCCTTCGGTCATATCCTCGCTAGCCGGATTTTCCCCACGGGTTCGAGGGTCGACGCATCGATCCTGACCAAAGGGGGCGTCGAGCCTGAGATGATGTTCACCTTCGGCGAGACTGTCGAGGGCCCCGATCCGGGTGCGGGTCGATTGCGGGCCGCGGTGGAGCGGGTGTCGGCCGGATTCGAGCTGAACGAGTTCCGCGCGGGAAGCGGCGGACCCGACTTCCCCCTGATGGTGGCCGACGGCATGGCCCAATGGGGCATCGTCGAAGGTTCGGGAACCTCCGCGGTCGGCGACCTGAGCGCGGTCGAGGTCACGATGCGCTGCAACGGCGAGCTACGGGCCCGTCACGTGAGCAGGGATGTCCTCGATGACCACTGGTCCTCCCTCGGTCGACTCGTCGAGGTCCTCCACCGACACGGACGCAGGATGGAGGCCGGTCACCGGGTGATCACCGGCGCATTCTGCCGCATGGACGCCCGGGCCGGCGACCGCTGGACCGCCGACTATGCGGGGTTGGGCACGGTCGAGGTCGACCTGGCCTGACAGGAGGGCTCAGGCCAACCGCTATCAACACCGCCTCGTCGCACGCCGTCGAGGATGATGGTGGCCGCTTCGAACCCCATCACGACCGAGGCGCCGAGGTTCGGTGCATTGAGCGCGATCTGCCATCAGTTGTCGGACAGCTCGGCGATGTACTCGACATAGCGGTCGATGAAGGGCAAGGCCTTGTCCGCTCGATGCATCCCGGGGTGACCGGTGGCGAGCACGACCCGAACCGCTCCCGCGTCGCGATACGAGGCCAGTTTCTCGATGGTCGGTTGGGCGGTGGCGAAGATGGTGATCGGGATGGACTCCGGGTCGCGGCCGGCGTCTTCGACCTGTCGGCGGAACTCTTGAACCTGAGCGACCGGGTCAGCGAAGAACGAGTCGACCGGACCCCACTCGTCGGCGTATTCGACAACGTGCTTGATGCCTGTCGGCCCCCAGTTGCCCAACATGATGGGCGGATGCGGCGTCTGGACAGGTTTGGGGAAGCACCGGAGTGCGTCGAAGTTCACATGGTCGCCGTGGTACGACGATTCGTCCTCGGTCCACAGCTCCCGGAGGGCGGCCACTCGTTCGCGCATTGCCCCGTAGCGTTTCTTGAACGGCAGGTCCGGCTGGTGATTGCGGAGTTCCTCGACGTTCCATCCGCACCCGATGCCCATCACCAGTCGACCGTTGGTGAGACGGTCGAGGGTCGCGGCCGTCTTGGCGGTCGCAATGAGGTCCCGTTCGAGGATGAGGCACACCCCGGTGCCCAGCTTGAGATTCTCGGTGGCCGCCCCCGCAGCCATCAGGCTGACGAACGGGTCGGCCATCCGGGTGTACGCGTCGGGCAATTCGCCACCACCCGGATACGGCGTCTCGCGCTTGACCGGTATGTGACTGTGCTCTCCGACCCAGAGTGATTCGAAGCCCCGCTCCTCCAGCTCGCGAGCGAGCTGATCGATCGGGAACGAGTGGTCGGTGTTCATGGAGAAGAAGCCAAGGTCCATTGGCGCGTTCTCGCGCTGTTCGCCTGGTGAAGCGACCAATTGCGCCTTTCAGCGCGCCCGGAGCGGTCGCACTCGGTCTCCGTGGGCGGCCGGAAGCTCCACCCGGGTTTCGGTTCCCGGCTCGGGGACGGCCCCCGTCCGGCGCTGAGGGTGGCGGTTCAATGAGCCGTAGATGTCCTCGTAGCTGGCGACGCTGGCGTGATCGATCCGCCGATGCACGTGCCCAAGGTCGAGCTGGCCCGGGCTGGTGCAGCCGGCCGAGCCGACCAACTCGAGGAAGTTGGCGACCGTTTCCCGGTGGTATTGCGCGACTCGGGTCGCCTTGTCCGCTACGACCAGACCGTTCGACCGCCGCTTGTCCTGGGTCGCAACACCGACCGGGCACTCGTTGGTGTGACAGCGGCGGGCCTGGATGCAACCGAGCGCCATCATCATCGCCCGGGCGCTGTTGCAGAGGTCTGCTCCCAAAGCAAAGCAGCGGGCCATGTCGAAACCGGTGGCCACCTTTCCTGCGGCGATGAGGCGGATGCCCTCTCGAAGGTCGGCGTCGACCAGCGTCCGGTGGACGAAGTGCAGACCTTCACGCAGGGGCAGGCCG
>JAQCHM010000316.1 GCA_027730885.1 Actinomycetota bacterium
CGAGCAGGGTGAGGGTCTCGTGATCGTTCGCCGCGTATCCAGAGACGTGCGGTAGGTCCCGAAGCCCTCGTAGACCTTCGTCTTCGGAATCGAGCACGACAACGCGCGTTCGGCGTGACATCATCAACACGTCGAGCATCAACGTGGTGAGCCCGGCGAGTTCTTCAGGCACTGATGAGGTTGCCATCAGGACGGGGCCGGCGACGGGTTGTCGTGGGTCGCTCGGCGGTACGTAGGTTTGCCGGGTTCCGCCCCGCTGTACGGCCACTTCGTGCCGTAGCGATGCCAACTCGCCGAGTCGGGCGTGGCTGATTCCGATCGGCATCAGGCCATGGGCACTGAGACCGGCGGACGGCACGGTGAGCGTCACGACACCATTGGGTTGCAGACGCATGAGGAGGTCCGGCGGAAACGCCAATTGGTCTTCGGTGTCGGCCAACACGACCCCCGCATTCGGCCGGGTCGTTGGCCGACCTCCGTCGATGACGCCGAGAGCTGTCGCCGAGGCTTCGCAGGACTGAAGGTCGAGCAGCAGCTGCCAGGCCGCATCGTCACGAAGGCCTCCTTCGAAGCGGACCGGTGCTTGGCCTTGCGCGGCTGCTGTCAGAAGATGCCGAGCAACAGCGAGGGTTGCCGGCCGAGGGCCGACGATGCCAAGCAATGCCTTGGCGGGGTCGATCGCGACGGGCACGGCCGCCAGACTGGAATGCTCGGCGAGGAGATCGAGCATGGCCGCATCGAGAGGGCCGCAGACGTCTACCTCGGGCCGCCACGCAGCGGTACCCAGGGCGATGGCGATCGGACGGTCCGAGACGACGCGCCGACCGCGGCGCGCTGCCCGCAACACCTGGTGAGCCGAGATGACCGCTTCCCTCCGCCGACTGGCCTCGTGGCCCGCCGCTGTCTCGAGATCGGTACGAAATCGCTCGACTCGTCGAGCCTCCTGCTCGGCGTGCTCCCGTGTGTACCGTCGTTGCAGACGGCCCTGGCGCCGGGTCGTGACTGCGACGAGCAGGGTGGTGGGGGCCAGCATTGGCCACAGTGTCAGGTCGCCGAACGCGACGACGAGCAGCGCCGCAAGGAGCAAGGCAAGAGCGGTTGGCACCGCGAACGGCGGCGGCAGACGTCGTTCTGGCGACGGCGGGACGACAACGCGATTCGGGAGGGGGCCGGTCCAGGGCGAGGCGACGTCGGGTTGGTCCCCTTCGAGCACGAAGGCGTCCGGTCCGATTCCGATCACCGCGCCTGGCTCGATCGCGATGATGTCGCTCACGAGGCGTCCGTTGACGGTCAGAGTCGCGGCCTGGCTCGCGTTGTCGGTGTGGGGAACGAGGCTCAGGGCTTTCCCGGCCTCGTCGAGATGTACGTCGATCTCGAACGCGATGATGGGGAGCGCACCGGCATCGTGACCAGCCTTGATTGTCGCGGGGCAGGCGCCGAATTGGTGACGACCCGGTGGGAGATCGACGACGTCACCCGAAGCAAACCCGGCCTCGTGTCTCAACCGAACCCTCGGTTCTCTGTCCGCGTCCGCGCTGCTCACGTTCCTCGACGGTACCGGGTCGGAAGATCGTGGTCTGCCTGGTAAGGCATTCGACCGGTGTCACACAGTACGGTTACCCAGACACTGAGTACCCAGGCACGTCGAAGCAGCACACAAAATTCAAGCAGCACCGAAGTTCAAGCAGAGAAAGAGGTCGGTCATGAACGAGGTCGTCATTGTCGAGGCGGGACGCTCGGCCGTTGGCAAGCGAAACGGATCGCTGGCAGGAGCGCACCCGGCGGATGTCCTGGGACCGGTCATGATGGAGGTCCTGAGCCGTGCCGGTGTGGACTCCTCTCAGGTCGGACAGGTCGTCGGCGGCTGCATCAACAAGGTCGGTGCTCAGGCGATGAACGTCACCCGCACCGCCTGGCTCAGCCACGGGGGCGATGAGAACGTCGCCTGTACGACGATCGATGCGCAATGCGGCTCGTCGCAGCAAGCCGTCAACACCGCCCATGCCCTCATCGCTGCGGGCGTCGAGGATGTCGTGATGGCGTGCGGGGTCGAGGCCATGAGCCTGCTTCCCATCGGCTCGGATGCCTTTGCCGGCGCCAAGGCGGGCTTGGGCAAGCCGGTCAGCAGGAGCTACTTCGAGCACTACGAGTTCCTCAGCCAGTTCGAAGGGGCCGAACGAATCGCCGAGAAGTACGAGATCGACCGGTCGGCCACCGATGCCTACGGGCTGCGGTCCCAGGAGCTGGCAGCCACGGCCATCGCCGAGGGTCGGTTCGAGACGCAGATCATCGAGGTGACGGCTCCGGTTCTGGATGCCGATGGCAAGAAGACCGACGCATCCGTCGTCGTGTCCGCCGACGAGATCCCGCGTGATACCAGCCTCGAGAAGCTCGCGAGTCTGAAACCGGTGGCCCGCGAGGATGGAGTGCACACGGCCGGTTCCTCGTCGCAGATTGCCGATGGCGCCAGCGCGGTCCTGCTCATGAGCGCGGACAAAGCCGCCGAACTCGGCCTCCGTCGACTGGCCCGAGTGAAGCAGACAGCCTTGGTGGGATGTGATCCTGAATTGATGCTGGAGGGACCGATCCCTGCGACCCGCAAGGTGCTCGCGGCGGAAGGCATCACCGTCGACGACGTTGACGTGTTCGAGATCAACGAGGCGTTCGCCTCGGTGGTTCTTGCGTGGGCCAAGGAACTCCAACCCGACATGGACCGAGTGAACCCCAACGGAGGAGCGATCTCGTTGGGTCATCCACTCGGCGCCACCGGCTGTTTCCTCACCACCAAGGCAGTGCACGAGCTGCAGCGCACCGGTGGCCGCTACGCGGTCATCACGATGTGCTGCGGCGGCGGGCTCGGTACCGGCACGCTCATCGAGCGCATCTGATCCGTGCATGAGCCGGCGCGCATCGAGGTTCCGAGCGTCGATGGCGTCGTGCTTGCCGTGCACGACTACGGGGGATCGGGCAAGCCCGTGCTGTTCGTTCACGGAACGGGCATGTGTTCCCGAATGTGGGAGCCGATCCTCGACCGGCTGCCCGCTGATCGACTTCGATTCCTGACCGTCGACTTGCGTGGCCATGGCCTCACCATCACGCCCTCGGGAACGGCGTTCCAGGACCATCGCATGATCGCCGACCTCACTGCGGTGATCGACCACTTCGACATCGTCGACGGTTTCGCGGTCGGTCACTCGATGGGGGGCGGGGCCGCCATCCTCTCCGGCATCGAACGTCCCCGCGCCTTCCAAAGGGTCTGGGCCTACGAGCCGATCTTGATGGCACCCGGAACACTCCGGGCCGACAGCGATTTCCTCGACGGAATCCGCCGTCGCCGGAGCCTGTTTCCCGATCTACAGGCCGTGTACGACCGCTACTCGAGCCGCTATCCACTGGACGAGCTGCATCCGGACTGCCTCTGGGCCTATCTCCGCTACGGGTTTCGTGAGGTGGCCGAGGGCTTCGAGCTGCTGTGCCTTCCGAGCAACGAGGCCCTGGCCTTCGAACAATTCGAACAAGGAGGGTTCGGCCGGTTGGCCGACGTGCCGATGCCGGCGCTCGTCGCCTCAGGCGGAGCTGAGCCCGACTACCCCCCGGCCCTCAGCGCGCCGATGGTCGCAAGCGCGCTGTCCGGCGCCGAGCACGAGTTGTGGCCCGACAGCAAGCACTTCGGCCCCTTTTCGTTGCTGGACCAGGCCGCCCGGTCGATCCTTCGCTGGTTCACGGCCGAGGATGGGCCGCAACTCCGTGGAGGAGCGCCGCGCTGAACTGCTCGGCCACCCTGTCGATGTCAGCCGAACGCATCCAGGTCACCGCCGAATTGAGAGCGGCGATGATCATGCGGGCGATGACGTCCGGGTCGAGGTCCGAGCGCAACGAGCTGTCGGCCCGGCCGGCCTCCAGGAGATCGGTCCAGGTCCGCACGAAAGCCCGGGTGTAGACCGCGAGTCCGCGGCGAACCACGGGTGGCACGCTGCGATAGCACCGGATGTTGGCCCGTGTCATGTGATGTTGGTCGCTGATCGCGTGCAGGTAGGCACCGATGGCGATCTCGATGCGCTCCGCTCCGGTGGCCTCGGGGCCGAGTTGGGTCAACGCCTGGCCGATGGCGGCGACCGCATGGTCGAGTCCGGTCTTCAGAACGGCCTCGACCAGATCCTCCTTGGTGGGGAAGTGGAAGCTGACCACTGTCAGTTCCAGCCCGCTCAGCATGGAGACATCGCTGAGGCTGGTGGGTCCGTAGCCGTGCTCCGACAGGCGCTCGGCGGCTACCTGGAGGATCTTCTCTCGGCTGGCGTCTCGGCGCCGCTCGGCCACTTCATCGGGGGTCGGGACCATGAGTCCACGCTAGCTCACCTGCTGTCCGGCGCTCGCCCCAAGCTCGGCCGAACCGCTAGCAGGGTGCTGAAATTCGGTTGGGGTGCTCGCGTTCGTCGCCTGGATGGAAAAGAATGGGGGTGA